>CALIOE010000008.1 GCA_938044775.1 uncultured Rhizobiaceae group bacterium | reverse complement strand
TCAATCTCTCCGGCGAGGTACTTGTCAGTAAATGCCCGCGAATCGGAAGTGCGTGGATATGAGCACACCACTTTGCGAACCATGCCGGCGTCAATCATGGCGGCGATGCCGACCTTTCCAGTGCCCGCATTGTTGTTGATGATCGTCAGACCGGTCGGACCACCGGTATCGCGAAAGGCGTCGATCAAAGCGTGGATCAGTTCGATGGGAGCGCCGGAACCACCAAAGCCGCCAATCATCACGACAGCATCGTCTCTCACCCTCTCCACCGCATCGCGCAAACTGGCAACCGTCTTGTCCATGCTCGTTTCTCTATGCCTTCAGTCGTGTTGCGATATGGAATTGCCGTAAAGAGCGTGCGTGCAGGCGTGAAGGGCTCGCAGGCGATATGCGGGCGGAGGCCCAAATTTTATCCCAGAGGCCCTGCGTTATGAGATCCTCAATCGTTTTGTCAAAGTTTCTTGCCTTTGTCTCTGCTCTGTCGACGGGGCCGTTTCCAGGGAAAGAGCGGCGGGTTGTGGCCCTGATCACATATCTGTCTTTTATGACATCATCCTTCTCAACCCGGGATCAGTTAGGATTTCAGTTAGCACAACCTGCAGGCGCCGGGACATCCGTAGTTTCGAGGAGTTTATCTTTCTCAAAACGGCAAGCCGATGTAATTCTCTGCCAGTTCCCGCCGCGCCGTTTCCGACTGGGCCAGATGAGAAAGCGTCGCCTTTCGCATACGGGCAGCAAAGCTGTCCTCTCCGTCGAATTGATGAAGCATATTGGTCATCTGCCAACTGAAGCGCATGGCCTTCCATATCCGGGCAAGCGCCCGCTCCGAATAGGCGTCGATTCCGGCATTGTTGTCCCTCTTCAGCGCATCGATCAGGGCCTGATGCAGATAGAAAACATCCGAAACCGCCAGATTCAAGCCCTTTGCCCCTGTTGGCGGAACAATATGAGCGGCGTCGCCAACCAAAAACAGATTGCCCCAGCGCAGCGGCTCGCTGGCGAACGAACGCAGAGGTGCTATGGATTTTTCGATGGAAGGTCCGGTTACGAGAGCGTCTGCGGTTTCGGCCGGTAAACGCGACCTGAGCTCTTGCCAAAACCGGTCATCGCTCCACGCATCCGGTTCATCACTCAACGGGACTTGCACGTAGTACCGGCTCAAATTTTTGTTTCGCATCGAAGCCAGAGCAAAACCGCGCGACGAATTGGCATAGATCAGCTCTTCATTGGCAGGTGGCGTTTGCGACAGAATGCCGAGCCAGCCAAAGGGATAAACGCGCTCAAATTCGCGGCGCTTTGCCGCGGGAATGGTTTTGCGGCTGACACCATGAAAACCGTCGCATCCGGCAACATATGCGCAGTCTATTCGTTTGCGCTCGCCCTTCACCGTATATTCGACAGAAGACGACGTTTGATCGAGGCTCTGGATCGCAACGTCCTCAACTTCATGCACGATGTTGGCGCCCATTTCGTCTTGCGCGGTATAGAGGTCGGCCGTCACTTCAGTCTGACCATAGACCGTTACGCTTTTGCCGGTCAGCTGCCGAAAATTGATTTGAACCATCAAGTCATCATCGGTCAGGAAACAGCCGTTGTGTTCGAGCCCTTCGCGCTTCAATCGCTCATCGACGCCGGCTTCATGCAGCATCTGGACAGTGCCGGGTTCCAGAACACCCGCTCGAATGCGGGAAAGAACACGCGCCCGCGTGGCACGCTCTAATATGACGGTCGATACATTCGCCCTGTTGAGCAGTTGAGAAAGCAACAGTCCTGATGGGCCGCCACCGATAATTACAACTTCTGTCTTCAACGCGGCGGGCTCCACTGCATTCCCTGAACGAACATATTCTATCGAAGAGCGCGCCGTCTTGAATGGACCAACAGGACAAACATTGGTACTTATCATGCATGCGACGCGGCGACTCTATTCCACTGTTCAATCTGTTCGGGGAAACATCTGCGTTCCCCGATGTTGTCCATTGCGAACGCATTCGCGAACGAGCCTCAGCGCATGGCTGGGTGATTTCTGCCCATCGCCATGACCAGATGGCTCAACTTTTTGAGATAGAAGACGGCGAGGTCGAAACGCAGCTTGATGGGAACACGACAGTCCTGAAAAGCGGGACGTTCCTTTTCGTACCCGTCCAGGTGGTTCACGGGTTTTCGTTCTCACCGGGGACTGAGGGTAAGGTCCTTTCCTTCCCGCTCGCAGTCGTTGCAGGTTTCGGCCATGGGAGCCGTGACGCGGCGGACAGCCTGACGCGGCCTCTTGTTGGAAAGATGCAGGGACCGCTTCCCGTGTTAACCCGCTTACTCGTCGAAACATTCTTTGGGACTGGCACTTTTCGCACACAAGCGGCCCTAGGCTTGTCGCATGCCATTTTTGCCTCTTTGGCTGAGCTCGGGCAGGCTGAAGGGGGATCGACGGCAAACGCTTCTCCGGGCTATCTTGCAAGTCTGGATGCACTGATTGCCGACCATATGAGCGAACGGTGGCGCCCCGGCGACTATGCTGCGGCCCTGTCCATCAGTGCCGGGCACCTCAGCCGGCTCTGCCGGTCTGCCAGGGGCGTCAGCGCCTCGGATTATATAGAAGCAGCGGTCATGACAGAGGCTTGCCGGCTTCTTGCGTTCTCACTCATGCCGGTATCAGAGATCGGTTATCGGCTCGGCTATGGCGATCCGTCTTACTTTTCCCGCCGGTTTCGTGCGGTGCAAGGACTCACGCCATCGGGTTATCGTGCCAGATTTCTGGGTTAAGCAAACACTGCGTTGAAACCTGCTGTGGTGTTCAAGTCCATAAGACTGATTTATGAACGAGTCGCGGGGTGTGAAAGGCGATAGAATGACAGTTTTGATTGCCGGCGGCGGAATTGCCGGTCTGACAATGGGCCTCACTCTGCACCAACTCGGCATACCGTTCCGCGTTTACGAGACGGTGCAGGAGTTGCGACCACTTGGGGTCGGCATCAACATCCAGCCAAACGCGGTTCGCGAGCTGTTCGAACTGGGGCTCGAGGAAGCGCTGGAGCAATGCGGTGTCAGGACAGAGGAATACGGCTTCTTCACAAAATCCGGGCTTGAAATTTGGTCCGAACCGCGCGGGCTGCTGGCGGGATATCGCTGGCCGCAATATTCGCTTCATCGTGGGCAGTTGCATATGGCGCTTCTGGCTGCGCTGGTGGAGCGCGCCGGACCTGAAACTGTTCTGACCGGCCATCGGGCAACTGGTTTCGAAAGCCGCTCCGACCGGGCGCTTCTGCATGTTTCCACTGTCAACGGCCCCGTTGAAGTGGAAGGCGATATCTTAATCGCGGCCGACGGCATAAATTCTGCGCTGCGTGCGCAAATGTATCCTCACGAAGGCGAGCCCGTCTGGAACGGGGCTGTGTTGTGGCGCTCAATCAGCAAAGGTAAGCCATTTCGCACCGGCGCTTCCATGATTCTTGCGGGCCACGATCACGTCCGCTTCGTCGCTTACCCGATTTCCACGCCAGACCCGAACACCGGGGAAGCGGATATCAACTGGATAGCCGAAATCCGTAGAGACCCTAAGGAAAGCTGGAAAAAGGCGGACTACAACAAGTCGGTCGATGTCGCCAGGTTTCTCCCGACGTTCGAAGACTGGAATTTTGGCTGGCTCGATTGTCCCGGTCTCATCAAGAATGCGGGCGACGTTTATGAATACCCGATGATCGATCGGGATCCCCTTGAAAACTGGACCGATGGCCGCGTGACGTTGATGGGAGATGCCGCCCATCCGGCTTATCCCGTCGGATCCAATGGTGCCAGCCAGGCCATCATTGACGCCAGACTGATCGGATCAATGTTGCAATTGCATGGTGTCGGCTCAGAGGCTTTGCAAGCCTACGAGGCCGTTGTACGCCCGCAGATGGCAAGTGTCGTCTCGGCGAACCGCACAGGCGGGGGTCCTGACGGCGTGATGCAGATTGTCGAGGACCGATGTGGCGGCACTTTCGAGAACATTGACGATGTTATCCCCCACGACGAACTGGCCGCTCACGCGGAGAAGTACAAGTCGATGGCAGGATTTTCGATCGACGCACTGAACCGGCGCGCTCCTCTGATTAGCCTTTGACGCCCTTTCCATCGCCGATTTCACAGAAACCTGGTCAAGTTAGCTTGACTCATCAGCGGCCGGATGTTGCCCTGACTGAATGATCAGTCAGCTTTTTGAAAATGGCAGGATAGCGTTTTGACCACCATCAATGCGCTTGAACCAGCTGTCCGTCAGTCTTCCAGATCCCGGGATGGAAAACGCTTTGAAGCCATTCTGGATGCTGCAGAGATTGTGTTCGCAAATGACGGATTTAACGGAGCAAGTATGCGCGAAATCGCCCAGCGCGCGGATGTGGCCCAGGCTCTCATTCACTATCATTTCGACACCAAAGAAAAGCTGTTCGAAGCGATGACCGCGCGCCAGGCCAATGCGATCAACAATGCCAGAGCCGCAATATTGGCAAAACTGGTGTCAGCTGAAAGTCTCCCCAGCCTTGAAGCCGTGGTTGAAGCCCTGTTCAGACCCACGATCGAGACCGGCAAACGGCTTGCAAAAGGCGGCGGAGGATTTTCTCGTATTCTTGTGTCGATCGCCAATTCACATGACCCGCGGGATCAACAATTGACGTCGCGCTACTACGATCCAATCGCCCTGAAGTTCATCGACGCTTTCATCCTGATTGAGCCGGACTTACCGCGCAAAGATGCGGTCTGGGCCTACATGTTCTCGATCGGCGTGGGCATGACGATGATGGCGCAAACCGGCCGGTCAAAGCGGCTCTCGGGTGGCGCCTGCGACGACGGCGACATCGAGGACATGCTCTCAGAAATTATCATCTATGCCTGCGGCGGCATTCGCGCTTTAGTCAACCAGAAGCGCGAGGCCAACAAACCATAACAGAAGGGCCTGAGGCCCCGACGCATCTTCAAGGGAGGAAACTATGAGAAAACTTTTAGTGTCAGTAACGGCTGCTCTGGGCCTGTGGGCGACAGGTCCGTTTGGAACAGACAATCCGGCCCACGCCGATGACATCAATGCCACGATCGTCGCCGGTCATCCGCCAGTTTTCCGCTGGGTAAAACATGCAAGCAAGACATTCATCCCTGCCGTCAATAAGGCGCTGGAGGGAACTGGCCATTCGATCACCTGGAGCGAGCAATATGGCGGTTCATTGGCCAAGGTTGGGGATGAACTTGAAGCCGTAGAAGAGGGACTGGCCGAAGTCGGATTGGTATCGAGCCTTTTCGACCCGGCCAAACTCTCGGTTCAAAACGTCACTTACTTCACACCGTTTGTCTCGTCGGACTCGACGGCCGTGTCAGAACTCATGGACAATCTCCATAAGACCAACCCGGACCTGCGCAAGTCGTGGGAGGACAACGGGTTGGAATATCTCGGGGGCGCCATCGGCATTGATGACTACCTGCTCATGACAAAATTTCCCATCAGTTCAATCGACGATCTCAAGGGCAAAAAAATTGGCGCGCCGGGCCCGGCCGTAAACTGGCTCAAAGGAACGGGTGCCGTCGGTGTGTCCGGCAACCTCACCACCTACTACAATGAGATCAAGACGGGGGTTTATGACGGCGTTATTGTCTTTGCCTCTGCCGCCCTGCCCGGCAAGCTTTACGAAGTTGCCCCCCACATCACGAAAGTTGGTTTCGGCGCCCAGTATGCGGGTGGTTTTGCGGCCAACAAGGACTGGTATGACAGCCAGCCGGAAGCCGTGCAGGCTGCATTGAAAACTGCAGCCGAGGCGGATCGCATTGCCTATCACAAAGACCTGGATGAATCGGTCACCAAATTCCTTGGCATCATGAAGTCAAAGGGCGCGACGGTTACCGAGGTCGACGAGGCCTTTCGTAAGCAATGGGCTGCCGGCATGGACAATGTCGCCAAGGTCTGGGCTGCGAAGCTGGATGAAGAAGGCAAGCCGGGAACTGCCGTTTTGAAAACCTATCTCGACACCATGCGCGCGGCCGGTGCCAAACCCGTCCGGGATTGGGACAAAGAATAGGCACTGACAAGAGGTCGCCGCCGCATGGCGCCGCAAAACCGTGAGCCGGATGCCCCATCGTTGAAGGAACATCCGGCGAGCAGCATTCGTCGGGCGATAGACAGCGTTACGATGGCGTTGAACGTCATCGGAACATTGCTGATACTGGGTGTTATGATCCTCGTTAACGCCGATGTAATCGGTCGTGGCGCTCTGGGCTTGCCGATAAGCGGTGTTCCCGAGATGGTCTCCATGTCGATCGTGGCGATCGTCTTTCTTCAGGTCGCCCAGACGTTCCGCATGGGTCGCCTGACCCGATCAGAAGCCGTTCTGGGTATGATAGAAAGCCGCTCCCCTCGATTTCGCGCCCTGGTGGAGCTGACTTTTTGCGCCGGCGCTATTGGCATCATGCTGCAGCTCCTCAGCGCATCATGGCCACTCTTTGTGAAGTCCTGGACCCGCAACACTTTCGAGGGAACAATCGGCGATTTCACAGCACCGATCTGGCCCGTCAAGTTTATCATACTGGTAGGCTGCACAGCCCTGATCGTTCAGCTGCTGTTTGCCGCCAGCGATGCGCTTCGCACTGCCTGGCGGGGAGAACGAAGCGCCAAGATTGAACAACCATGACCAACATCGAGATCGGTCTTGCTTCACTTGGTGTCATGGTCGTGCTCGTTTACGGCGGTCTTTGGGTGCCGTTTGCCCTGATGCTGACATCCTATGTCGGCGTCTGGGTCATCAAGGGCTCCCCCCTTCTGGCCGGCAAACTGCTGGCGCTTGCCGCCTCGGAGACAATCTCCAGTTACTTTTTCGGCGTGGTCCCCCTTTTCGTCCTCATGGGCTATGTGGTGTCGGTCACAGGCATGGGTCGGGACGCGTTTGACGTTGCCAATCAGCTCTTCCGGCGGCTGCGGGGCGGCCTTGGCATTGGTACCGTAGGCGCCAACGCGATATTCGCAGCCATCACCGGGATCTCGATTGCCTCAGCCGCCGTATTCACACGGATCGCCGTGCCTGAGATGGTCAGACACGGATACACAAAACGCTTTTCTGTTGGTGTTGTGGCCGGTTCATCGGTGCTCGGCATGCTGATTCCACCGAGCCTGCTGCTGATCCTCTACGGCCTGCTGACAGAACAGTCTGTCGGAGACCTGTTCATAGCGGGCATCATACCGGGCCTTCTGCTGGCTGCGGTATTTGGCGTGGGTGTTATGGTCATGGCAACACTGTTCCCGGGATTTGTTGGCGAAAACATTGGCAACCTGATGGACGAGGAAGCTCGTTTGTCCGGAGCTGAGATGGCGGCCAAAGGTTTGCCGATCGCGCTTCTCATCGGGCTTGTCCTGGGCGGGATATATGGCGGATTTTTCACGCCGATTGAGGCCGGTGCGGTCGGATGTCTTGGTGCGATCATCATTGGTCTCCTACGCGGCCAGCTCAGCACGAAGGACTTTTGGCAGGTGCTGACTGACACCGGACTGGTTACTGCCTCGATCTGCTTCCTGATTATCGCCGCCCAAATGTACTCACGCATGCTTGCTCTCTCAGGCCTGCCAGCCGGGTTTGGCGCGTTTGTGGCCACTGCCGATATCGGCTTTTGGGGGGTGATCATCGCCT
>CALIOE010000007.1 GCA_938044775.1 uncultured Rhizobiaceae group bacterium | reverse complement strand
ACAGTGTCTGAATTTTTTGGTAAATATTTGGTAAAATATCGGCCGGAAGTATGTGCTTTGAACCACCTTCCGCGTATTTTGCGTCATAGTCGTACCATCCACCGTCGGTTGGCAGAATTTCAGTAACACCGAGAGCCACATCCCCCATCACTCCGCAGGTCAGTTCGCGACCGGGAATGAAGCGCTCGACCATGACGACGTCGCCGTAAGGCCATTCTTCGGAATACAATTCCTGGGGCGGTGTTGATCGATCCTCGCCAACGATCAACACCCCAAAGCTGGACCCCTCCTGAACCGGCTTGACCACATAAGGCGGCTTCATGACATGTTTCTTAGCGGCTTCGAGGCGATGCATAACCTGCGCTTCGGCTACAGGAACTCCGGACCGTCGGACAATGGTCTTGGCACGCTCCTTGTCCATCGCCAGCGCCGACGCCATCACACCGGAATGGGTATAAGGGATGTCGAGATATTCCAGAATACCCTGGATCATTCCATCCTCGCCATAAGGGCCGTGCAGCGCATTAAAAGCAACATCAGGCTTCAACTCGCCAAGCAGCGCACTGACATTGCGGTCAACATCGACCCTGGTCACATTGTAACCGACCTCCTCCAGAGCAACAGCACAAGCCTCGCCCGATGAAAGACTTACCGGCCTTTCGGAAGACCACCCTCCCATCAGCACAGCCACATGCTTCATATATTCGGACTCCCGAATCCCCTGTCATGCAACAGGAATCACACCGGAATCGGGTTTTCAAGGACCGCAAAGCTCACGAATTAAGTCAGCGTTGAATCAGCGTTCAAGCGCTGGCGCGTAAGCGACTCAAAAGACTCGGAATTTTCGAAAATACCCACACGTTAACTTTTTTCGCTGCGGAGCATGATGGGACGGTCACGGTGCAAATGAGCAACATTATCGCCGGTGTAAGGCCGCTACAGCGCGATAAATGCGTTAGGATTCGAAAAACACTCTTCGGCGGTCAAACGATTCGTGCCGCTGCTTTGAGCGAATTGTTCACAACCTCAGGGTGCAAATCCCGTCACCTCGCGGCCCACTTCAAAGCGCCCGAGCCGCTTTATTTCCCACTCGAGGATGACGCCTGAATGGTCATAGACTTTTTGGCGAACTGTTTCACCGAGTGTCTCCAGATCAAAGGCGGTCGCGCCACCGGTGTTGATCATGAAATTGCAGTGCATCTCGCTCATTTGAGCGCCTCCGACCCGAAACCCTCGCAGACCGGCATCATCAATCAGCTTCCAGCTCGACTGGGGCAAAGGATTTTTGAACGTCGAACCGCCGGTTTTCTCACGGATCGGCTGCACCGTCTCGCGATGATGCTGAACTTCATCCATCGCCCTTTGGATATCAGTTTTGTTGGCCGGCACGCCGCGGAACACGGCAGATGTGAAAATGAGATCGGATGCGGCCTCGCTGTGACGATAGGAATAGCCCATGTCGGCATGGCTTAAAATGTGCTTTTCGCCCGCACGGTCCACCGCATGCACTTCGATCACGCGATCTGTCGTCTCTGTGCCATTGGCCCCGGCGTTCATCCGCAACGCACCACCGATTGCGCCTGGAATCCCATGATAGAACTCGAAGCCTCCCAAGCCGGCTTCGAGCGCGACAGCGGCGACCCGTTTGTCCGGCACAGCAGCCCCTGCCCTCAAACGGCCATCGCCGAGGTCTTCTGCCTGCCCGAATCCACGCCCGGAAAGACGGATAACGACACCTTCAATACCACCGTCCCGCACCAAAAGGTTGGAACCAATTCCGACCACCAATACAGGAACATCCGCAGGCAAAACTTTGAGAAACTCGGCAAGGTCATCTTCGTCTGCCGGTTGGAACAGGAGATCTGCAGGTCCGCCCACCTGGAACCAGGTGATTTTTGACATCGCCGCGTCGGGCGTCATTCGCCCTCGAATTGCACCAGCAGCAGCACCAAGCCTCTGAAGCAGAGCCTGGCCGCTCATGTTGCCTGCGCCAGTTCGTCAGGCAGCGCATGAGCCCATGCCGTGATGTTTCCGGCGCCGAGAAAGATGACATAGTCGCCTTCTTCCGCGAGGCCGGCGACCAACGGCGCAACGTCTTCCGGACCGGATATCGACCGGGCGTCGCGGTGGCCTGCAGCTTTCATGGCCGAAACAAGGGTTAAGGAATCTACCCCCTCTATCGGCGTCTCGCCTGCCTCATATACGGGGGCCACAAGCACCGTGTCGGCATCGTTAAAACAGGCGCTGAATTCGTCAAAAAGTGATTCAAGTCTGGTGAAGCGGTGCGGCTGCTTCACGGCAATCACCTTGCCTTTGCCTGCCGATCGGACAGCTGTACGGGCGGCCTTCAGGACCGCAGCTATTTCCACGGGGTGATGAGCATAGTCGTCGAATATCTCGACACCTTTCCAGGTTCCCGTATGCGTGAACCGGCGCTTGACTCCCTTGAATGCCAGCAAGCCTTCCCGAATAGCTGATTCCGCAACGCCAAGCTCGTGAGCCACGGCTATCGCCGCTGTTGCGTTGGATACGTTATGAATGCCTGGCATCGGCAAAACCAAACCATCCATAACAGTTTGATCGCCAGACAAGCGGTCCCGGATGATGATGTTGAACTTCGAATTGGCACCCTCCGCTTTGACCTGGGCAAAGCGCACATCAGCCTGCGGGTTGTTGCCATAGGTTACCAAACGGCGGTCCTCAATGCGGCCCCGCAAGGCCTGTACCTCCGGGTGATCGATGCAAACGACTCCGAACCCGTAGAACGGCAGGTTCTCAATAAACGTCTTGAAAGCATCCTTGGCGTTGTCAAATGTCACGTAGTGATCAAGGTGCTCTGGATCGATATTGGTAATGATCGCCACGTCTGCCGGCAGTCGCAAAAAGGAACCATCGCTCTCGTCCGCTTCGGCGACCAGCCAGTCTCCATCACCCATACGCGCATTGGTACCATAAGCGTTGAGGATACCCCCGTTGATGATCGTCGGATCGAGTCCGCCGTAATCGAGCAGCGTGCCGACCATGGACGTGGTCGTCGTCTTGCCATGCGTTCCGCCCACGGCCACCGACTGTTTGAAGCGCATCAATTCTGCCAGCATTTCAGCGCGGCGCACGATCGGGAGTTGTCGCTCTTTGGCCTCCACCCGTTCGGGATTGTCATGCCTGATTGCGGTAGAGGTCACAACAACAGCGGATTCGCCCAGGTTTTCCGGCTTGTGTCCCACATGAACCTTGATACCCATGTCCCTCAGCCGTTGCACATTCGCACCATCTGATGCGTCCGACCCCTGAACTTTGTGTCCAAGATTGTGCAGCACTTCGGCAATGGCACTCATACCAATTCCGCCAATACCGATAAAATGTATGAGGCCGATATCATCCGCCATGCGCATGGGCATATTCCTTCGAGACTGATCTACTGCGCGTGTTTCTCAACCAAATCAGCAAGCAAATCCGCTGCATTCGGTATGGCTGTTCTTCTTGCATTTTCAGCCTGCATTGCAAGGTCTTCCGGCGTATCCATGGCGTAGGACAGGAATTCCGCAAGTTTTTCCGGTGAAAGATCCTTTTGCCGTACCAGAACACCGCCACCGGCCTCGTCAAGAAGCTTGGCGTTTGCCCCCTGATCATCGTCGAGCGCGCCAGGCAGCGGAACAAGAATGCTGGGGCGACCGATTAATGCAAGTTCAGAAACCGATGACGCGCCTGACCGGCAGATCACAAGATGAGAATTGGCGATGCGTGCCGGCATGTCCGTGAAAAACTCCTCTACCGTTCCTCTGATCTTCAGAGTCTCGAGCTTACCGCGCACATCAGCGATGTCCTCGGCGCGCGCCTGCATGGTAAGTCGCAAGCGTTCCTTCTGTTCCACCGACAGGCGAAACAGCGTTTCCGGCACACACTCAGAAAAAAACCGGGCTCCCTGACTTCCGCCGAATACGGTGAGATTGAAAGGATGATACTTGGTGCGCGCTGGATATGGGATTTCAGCGGCTTCATGAGCAGCCGCACGCAACGGATTTCCGGTAACCACGGCGTTGGCAAAACTTGCTCCAACCACTTCGAAACCGGTCGCCAAAGCGGTCACTCTGCCGGCGAGAAACCGGTTGGCGCGACCAATCACAGCATTCTGTTCGTGCAGGATGGTTGGCACGCCCTTATGTGCGGCGGCAAGCAGTGGCGGCACCGTGGGATAGCCTCCAAAGCCAACAGCAACACCTGGTTTTAACGCGTCAATCAATTTGCGAGATGAAAAGTAGCCGCTGGCCAGCGCAGAGAATGTTCGAAACAGAGCCCGGGGGCTTTTACCGGCGAAGGTGGCCGACCTGATTATGTGAACACCGTCGGCCGGAAACTCGGAAACAAATCGCTCGGCACGCGGGTCTGTGGCAAGGTGGATGGTCCAGCCACGCTTGACCAGTTCCTGCGCCAGCGCCTGGGCTGGAAACAAGTGCCCGCCAGTGCCACCCGCAGACAACAGAACCGTTTGGCCGGCCAACTTCAGGCTCCGGCCGGCAGAGCCGCCTTGACCGCCATCGGCCCGATGCGGGCTTCGCGGCGGGCATAATGGTCGGCCCGCTTGCGCGTGAGCGCCAATACGAGTCCCATGCCCAGCGCAACCGCCATGAGTGAAGAGCCACCATATGAAATGAACGGAAGCGTCATGCCTTTGGCCGGCATCAATCGCAGATTGACGCACATATTGATGAGGGCTTGAAATCCGAACTGCAGCACAAGACCTGAAACGGCCAATTGTGCAAAGCGGTCGCGCTCGTTCAAGCCGTGATACAGGCCACGAATGACGACAAAGGCGAAGACGGTTACAAGCAGCATTGCCATCGCAATACCGAATTCTTCTGCGGCCACTGAAAAAATGAAATCGGTGTGGCTGTCCGGCAGGCCAAATTTGACTGATCCCTCACCCGGTCCCTGGCCCAGCCAACCGCCATTGGTGATCGCTTCAAGACCACGATCCACCTGAAAGTTGTCACCGGTCCCAGTAACGAAACGATCAATACGACCCGAGACGTGGCTCATGGTCAGATAGGCTACACCGAGACCTCCAATTCCAATACCTCCCAGCGCAGCGATCCATATCCATGGCATGCCGGCCATAAAAAACATCGCACCCCAGATCATCGCCAGAAGAACAGTCTGTCCAAGGTCCGGCTGGATAACCAGCAAACCGGCACACAGCGCAAACAGTCCGATCGCAAAAAGATTGCAGGGTATCGGCGGTTGCTTGGCGCTCTCCGCAAATAGCCAGGCCGTGATGACAACGAAAGCAGGCTTGAGGAATTCCGACGGCTGGACCAGCAGCGGCCCAACGGCAAGCCAGCGCACGGCGCCTTTAGCCGAGAAGCCAATGAAGGGGAGCAGCATGAGCGCCGCAATCGACCCTACCAGCAAAAGCAATGAAAAGCGCCTCACCTGTCGCAGGTTCATGAAAGAAGCGCTGATAAGAATGATCAGCGCCGGCGCCAGAAAAACCGCATGCCGCTTCACGAAGTGGAAACTGTCATCGATGCGTAGGCGCGGCGTTACGGACGGGCTGGCGGAAAGCGATAGAAGGAAACCGCAGGCCAGAAGCAAAAGAGCAGCAATCAACAGAAGCTTGTCGACTGTCCACCACCATTCGGAAACCAGACCTTTGCGCGCGCGTGAATACATGGAAGCTAACTCTTTATCTCGCTGAACCCGTCCAGCCGCCTCACCGCTTCCTTGAACGCATCGCCCCGTTTCTCGAAATTCGGAAACTGATCGAAACTTGCGGCCGCCGGGGACAGGAGCACTGTTTGAGCACCCCCGGCCTCGGCCGCATCGGAAGCCGCATGGTTAACGGCTTGTTTCAATGTGCCCGAAATTTCATAAGGAATCGTATCATTAAGCTGCGAAGCAAATAGACTTGCCGCCTCTCCGATAAAGTAGGCTTTAACAACGCGCGAAAAATGCGGAGCCAGACTTTCAATGCCCCCGTCTTTGGGCAATCCGCCGGCAATCCAATGGACCTTTTCGAAGCTCGACAGAGCCGGTGCCGCGGCCTCCGCGTTGGTCGCCTTGGAATCGTTCATAAACAGGACATCGCCGACCGTTCCGACCTGCTCAAGCCGGTGGACCAGACCCGGGAACGACCGAAACCCGGCCTGAATGTCATCTGCCGATAGACCGACGGCCTGACAGGCGGCAAACGCAGCTGCTGCATTCTGGCCGTTGTGCAATCCCCGCAGCGATCCGATGCTCTTAAGCGAAACCAATTGGGCTCCGGTTTCCCCACAGATACCCTGACCATCATAGAAGAGATCGGCGCCGCGATCTGTCTGCATAGAAATGCGCAACAGCGGCTTGCCGGCTGCAGACAGATTGTTGGCAATGTCGACGCAATATCTGTCATCCAACCCGACCACGGCAAGATCACTCTTCGCGACAAGACGCTCCTTGATTGCAGCGTAGTTCTGCATCGTTCCGTGTCTCTCGAGGTGGTCTGGCGTGAGGTTCAATAAGACACCCACATGAGGGTTCAGCGATCCTGTCGTATCGATCTGATAGGAAGAACACTCGACGACGTAGACCTGGTTGGCAGCTCGGGCCGAAACCGGATCAAGGTCAAGAACGGCACGCCCTATATTGCCCCCCATCTGCACATCGCGCCCCGCAGATTTCAAAACATGGCTGATGAGCGCAGTCGTGGTCGACTTGCCATTTGTCCCGGTTATGGCAATCACAGGAGCACGGCGCCCTTCGGCCGCCATTTGCCGAAAGAAGAGTTCCACGTCGCCGACAATCGGAACGCCTGCCCGGCCGGCCATTTCAACGGTCCAGTGGGGCTGCGGATGCGTGAGCGGCACGCCAGGAGCCAGAACCAATGCATCGAAGGTGCTCCAGTCCGCCTCTCGCAAATTCGCGGTTGCTATGCCTTGTGCCTCGGCCAGTTCCACACTGGCAGGATTGTCGTCAAACGCGACAAGCTCCGCCCCTCCGGCCATCAATGCGCGACAGGTGACAAGACCAGATCCGCCCAGCCCGAACAGTGCAACACGCTTGCCGTGAAATGCGGTAACCGGAATCACGGATTTTACCGCAGCTTGAGAGTAGCAAGCCCCATCAGGGCAAACATCAGCGAAATAATCCAGAAGCGTATCACCACCTGACTTTCGGTCCAGCCGAGTTGCTCAAAGTGGTGGTGGATCGGTGCCATCTTGAATATGCGCTTGCCGGTCATTTTGTATGACGCAACCTGGAGGATGACGGATACGGCTTCCATGACGAACAATCCGCCGATGATCACGAGCACGATTTCGTGCTTTGTGGCCACCGCGATGGTTCCCAGCATGCCACCCAGCGCGAGAGATCCCGTGTCGCCCATAAATATCGCGGCCGGTGGCGCATTGAACCAAAGAAACCCGAGTCCGGCACCGATCAAAGCGCCACAAATGATGGCAAGTTCGCCCGTTCCCAGCACGAAGTGAATTTGCAGGTAATCTGCAAAAACCTTGTTGCCCGACAGATAAGCAATGACACCAAACGAACCAGCGGCGATCATCACCGGGACGATGGCCAGGCCGTCCAGGCCATCTGTCAGGTTGACAGCGTTGCCGGCGGAAACGACGACGAATGCACCGAAAACGATAAAGAACCAGCCCAGATTCAGCACCAGGTCCTTGAAAAACGGGAACACCAGAGCCGACCGCATATCAATACCCTGGGCATTGGTGCCTTGTTCGCCAAACTGCATGATCAGGAAGCAGGCGAGAAGGGCAATCAGAAATTCAAGGAGCAAACGCAGCTTGCCCGGGAATCCTTTGGAATCCGACTTGGTGACCTTGAGGTAGTCGTCATAAAATCCGATCGCACCAAATCCGATCGTCACCAGCAGCACAGCCCAGACAAACACGCTGGTCAGGTTGGCCCAGAGAAGAGTCGATCCAATTACGCCCACCAGAATCATCAGTCCCCCCATGGTGGGAGTACCGGCCTTTTTGAAATGGGTTGCCGGACCATCCGCCCGGATTGGCTGCCCTTTTTTCTGTCGCCCGCGAAGGGACCGGATGATCCCCGGGCCAAACAGAAAGACGATGAGCGCCGCGGTAAAGAGGGCCCCACCGGTGCGAAACGTGATGTAGCGGAATACGTTCACAAGCGGAAGCGTGTCACCGAACTCAGCGAGATACTGAAGCATTAAAAGCCCTCTCTATGCCCACCTGGCAGGCGATCAATTTGTCCGCTTGCGCGGGGGTCCACCTATGATTCGGCCGAGCCCGTGTTTAGCAAATCATCAATCAGCAGCGCAAACCGCATGCCCAATGATGCTTTTGCCATCAAAATGTCTCCATCGCGCAAATCTGCCTTAACGAGTGGTATCAGATCATCAACAGAGCTTACGTGTGTTACTTCCGCCTTGCCCGAAAGAGCGCTCTCAAGCGCCTTCATTTCGGGACCAACCAGGAAAATCCGTTCGATATTGTTCTCGACAATCGCGTCGGCCAGACCAAGATGCAATTGCGACGAAGTTGGTCCGAGCTCCAGCATATCGCCGAGAACAGCGACGTGCCTGCCTCGCGTCTTGGGGACGCTCGCCGCCAATAAGGCGAGAGCCGCACGCACACTTGTCGGGTTAGCGTTGTAGCTTTCATCAATCAAAGTGATCGAAGCGCTCCCGACCCTTATTTTGTGACGTTGCCCACGACCCTTCACTGGCTTCATGTCGGCCAGTGCCAGTGCGGCACGAGCCAGATCTGCACCGACAAGTTTGCAACAGGCGAGAACGGCAACAACATTTTGAACGATATGCCGGCCGGGCGCCCCGACTTTCACAACCATATCGTCACCAAGAATCTTCGCCGTCAGGCATGAGCATGAGCCGTGCATAACAAGATTCTCAATACGCGCTTCGGCCTCTGCGGACTCGCCAAATCGAACGATGTTTTTTATGCCCTTTTGCCTCGCCAGCTCAGTCAACAACGGCAGCCGCTCGTCGTCGGCATTCAGCACAGCTGTCCCATTCGGCTCAAGACCATCGAAAATCTCGGCTTTGGCGTGGGCGATTGCATCAACGTCCTTGAAGGCGCCCAGATGAACCGCCGCCACATTGTTGATCACCGCCACATGTGGTCTCGCCATCTTGACCAGTGGCGTAATCTCGTCGGGATGGTTCATGCCGATTTCAATGACGCCAAAGTCCGTACCCTCCGGCATGCGGGCCAGCGTCAGCGGCACACCCCAATGATTGTTGAACGACGCGACTGCAGCGTGGACTTTGCCGCAGGCGGCAAGTGCCGTGCGCAAAGCTTCCTTAGTGGTGGTTTTGCCTACACTTCCCGTGATCGCGACTATCCGGGCCTTGCTTCGGGCACGCGATGCAACAGCCAGCCGCACCAGGGCTTCCAGAACATCATCGACAATCAGCAATGGGCCTGTTTCACCGTCCAGACGGTTTAGCCAGTCTTCGGAAACAACGCTCAGCGCGGCTCCTGCCGAATGCGCGTTGGCAACAAATTTGTGGCCGTCGTGGATATCGCCCTTGATAGCAAAATACGCCTCGCCTTCAATCAACGAGCGGGTATCTATGGAAAGCCCGGACACACCGGCACGATGATTTCCCACCAGCCTCCCGTTCATGACCTTCGCCATGGTTTCAACTGTCCATAAAACAGCACTCATTGGGTTTTCTCCAGCGCAGCAGTGAGAACTGAGTGATCAGAAAACGGCAGCGTTTTTGTACCAACGATCTGCCCTTCTTCATGACCCTTGCCTGCGACGACGAGAGAGTCGCCGGCTTTCAGCAAAGCAACCGCATAATTGATCGCCTCCTCCCGATCGGCAATCTCTGTCGCGCCCGGCACAGCTGAGAGAATTTCGGACCGGATCATGGCAGGCGGTTCGGAACGCGGATTGTCGTCAGTCACAATCGTCACATCGGCAAGGCGCGAAGCGATTTCGCCCATGATCGGACGCTTTCCCTTGTCCCTGTCACCGCCGCAGCCGAATACAAGAACCAGCTTGCCCGTTGTATAGGGTTTGAGCGCCAGCAATACATTTTCCAGCGCTTCGGGCTTGTGTGCGTAGTCCACATAGGCAGGAGACCCCTCCCCGGTCTTTCCGATCAGCTCAAGACGTCCCGGCGCCCCCTGCAATTTTTCAAGGGCGTTCAACGCCTCCGCCCCATCGGTCCCCGTTGCAATCGCCATGCCCGCCGCCACAAGGGCATTGGCCATCTGAAACTCTCCGGCCATTGGCAGAGAGATGCGATGAATGCTTCCTGCAAGCTCGATTTCAGCAACCTGCACAAATTGCTGTTGCTCCACCCGCTTCAGGGCCAGAAAACCACCCGCCCGGCCAACAGTTCTGATCTCAAGCCCTCGTCTGCCAGCAGCATCGATGACAGGTTGGCTATACGGATCGTCAGCAAATATGACAGCCGGTTGCCCAACCCCAAGCAGAGTATCGAACAACCGCATCTTTGCCGCCAGGTATTCCTCGACGGTTGGATGATAATCCATGTGATCGCGGCCGAGATTTGTAAAGCCGCCCACCGATAGCCGCACTCCATCAAGTCTTCGCTGGTCGAGACCATGGCTTGACGCTTCCATCGAACAATGGCTGACGCCATCGGCTGCCAGCTCGTCCAGCAGTTTGTGCAGCACAATCGGGTCAGGGGTTGTCAGCGATCCATAGTCGACACGGCCAGGCGCAATCACTCCGGTTGTTCCGATCATTGCTGCCCGCTCGCCCGCCTGTTCCCAGATCTGACGCAGAAAGGACGCGACCGAGGTCTTGCCGGCGGTGCCTGTTACGGCAGCCATGATGGCGGGTTGCCGTGGATGGAACCTTGCCGCCATCATCGCCAAAGCGAGGCGTGGATCCCTGGCCCGAATGACAGGCACCGGGCAGTCGCCCACATCACTGGCGACGCCTGCCAGAACGGCGACAGCACCGGATTCAACTGCGGCCGGAATGAAAGCGGCTCCGTCTACATTTGTGCCCGGCATGGCTGCAAAGAGTGTTCCGGAAACGACTTTTCTGGAATCGACGACGATATCGTTGACAGCGATATCGGCATCGCCATCAAAGCCCGTCTCGGGGCCCAGCAGATCTTTCAGCGTTGTGGATGTCATTTGGCTCATGCCGACCCGTTTTCACTGACGGTAAGAAGACAAAATGGCGGTATCGCGGACGCGAAAGTCGGGTTCGACGCCGAGAACCGGGGCGGATCGGCGAACGATCTGTGAAACTGTTGGTGCGGCATTGGTGCCCGCCGTTGCGTAGACCTTTCCCTTTTCCGGCTTTGGTTCGTCAATGATCACCAGCACGACGTATTGGGGATTGGTGATTGGAAATGCCGAAAGAAAAGCATTGAAGCGCTTTTTACGCGAGTAGCGACCATTGATAACCTTCTCCGCCGTCCCGGTCTTGCCGCCGACCAGAAAGCCGGGAACTTCGGCACGTTTGCCAGAGCCCTGCAACACATTGAGCCGCATGAGATACCGCATCGTGTCAGACGTTTGCGGCTTGATGACCTGGGTCGCAAGCTTGTCGGCCTCGTCTCGGGTCCGCGGCAGAAGCGTCGGCGGAATGAGCTTACCGCCATTGACGAGGGCAGCAGCAGCAACGGCCGTTTGCAGCGGCGTTGTAGAGACGCCGTGACCATAGGAAATCGTGATCGAATTGACCTTTTTCCAGACTTTCGGCTCGGTTGGATTTGCAACTTCCGGCAGCTCGAATCCCCGGATGCGATCCAGCAGACCAATCCTTTTCAGGAATTCGCGGTGCCCGGGAATACCGACCACATCCGCCATTTTTGCGGTGCCGATGTTAGATGAATAGATGAACACTTCGGGCACCGACAGAACGCGCCTTTTGCCGTGAAAGTCA
The DNA here is from genome assembly GCA_938044775.1 of uncultured Rhizobiaceae group bacterium. GTDB lineage: Bacteria > Pseudomonadota > Alphaproteobacteria > Rhizobiales > Rhizobiaceae > Pseudahrensia. The sequence goes on along the minus strand of CALIOE010000007.1, from coordinate 3,002 downwards.
TTGATCCGAAAGCGGCCGATCTTCAGCGGTTTGCGGGCATCAAAGCGGCTGCGCAAATTGACCTTCCCACTGTCCAGCGCCATCGCCGTTGTGAAGGTCTTGAAGGTTGACCCCATTTCAAAAACGCCCTTCGTCATCCGGTTAATGCGATCGGATTTGTTGGCGTCAACCGGATTGTTCGGGTTGTAATCGGGCAGCGAGGACATACCGACGACCTCGCCTGTATGGACGTTGAGCACAACGCCGGCTGCTGCGATGGCCCGGTATTTTTTCATCGCTTCCTTGAGCGCTTCGCGGACGAAGTGCTGAACCCGGACATCTAGTGAAAGATGGACAGGGTGCAGGTCTTTTTTCAACGCAAAGCCCGACACGTGCAGATCTCGCAACCAAGTGTCGTCGAGGTACTTTTCCATACCGGCGATGCCCTGGTTGTCGATGTTGGTATGGCCGAGAATGTGCGAAGCTGTTGCCGCTCCCGGGTAGTAGCGCTTGCTTTCGGGCTTGAATTTGATCCCGGGCAGACCCAGCGCCAGTATCTCCGATTGCTGTCGTGGTGTGATTTCGCGTTTTATCCATTCAAAACCGGAACCACTGGTCAACCGCTTCATGGTTCTGTCGAAGTCGAGGTCAGGAAGTACCGTAATCAGACCTTCATAAACCTCGTCCGGGTTTTCAATATTCTTCGGCTCCGCAAAAAGAGAGCTCACCTGAATGTCAAGAGCAAGCGTCTGGCCGTTTCGATCGAGAATTCGGGGGCGCGCAGCCGTCAGTGCACGGTCGGCACTGAGTCGGGCCGCCGGCCCCTCATTCTCCTGAAAACCCAGATAGATCAGCCGGGCCTCAATAATGACAAACATGGCGGCGATGCCGCAGATCACGACCACAATCCTGTCACGGGTCTGGGCGGCAAGGTCGCTCGTTGGCGTAGCAGTTGTTGGCGTGGTAACAGCACGCAACAGGCGCCCGATGGTGGACAACATTGATGCCATCAGTTTGAGCCTCCGTTATCGAAGATCGGACGCCGGCGAGGAATGGTTAGATTCCTGCCGGACCCGTCGCCGATTCCACCTGTCTGGATGGAATCAACAGCGCCTCCCTCAGCAAGAACCTCTTCCGGCTCCGGCACGGCCCGAATCGGCGGCAACTCGTCAATACTGACGATCTGTGTGGATTCCATTTCCTTCAGACCCAGCTGGGACTGATATCTGCGCGCAATAGGGTCGAGGTAATCCGGACTTGTAATGATCGCCCAGTCGGCCTCCAGCAAAACAATTTTCTCGTTCTGACGCTCGATATCAGCACGCAGTTTATTGAGATGCTTTGCCGAAAGTTCGGCCTGATGTTTTATTTGAAAGGTCCAGATCGCACCACCTATGGCGATGGCGATCAGGGTCATGTCCGTCAGACGGATCATCGTGCACGCCCCCTGCCTGATGTTGACTTGCCTGCCCTGGCCAGATTTGGGAGGCCAAAGATTGATAGATCATCATCTCGTGGCGCAGCATCAGTGCGCACGCCCCAGCGCAGTTTTGCAGAACGGGCCCGGGGATTGATGTCGGATTCTGTTTTCGATGCCGAAATCGCACCGCGTTTCCTGAGTTCAAAGGTCAGGCTTTTGTCATCTGCGATTGGTAAATGGCGTGAGCCTTGTTTGGTTTCTGCCCGATCCGTGAAGAATCGTTTGACCAGCCGGTCTTCAAGTGAATGAAATGTCACGACGACCAGCCGTCCATCCGGTCTTAATATCCGTTCAGCCGCCATCAGGGCGTTGGCAAGTTCATCCAGTTCGCGGTTCACATAGATGCGCAGGGCCTGAAAGGTTCGTGTGGCAGGGTGAATGCGGTCCTTGGGATGCCGGCCGAGAACGTTTTCAACCAGTTTCGCCAGGTCAAGGGTTGTTTCGAGTGGCCGTTTTTCACGTCGCTGCGTAATTTCAGCCGATATGCGTGACGCCTGACGTTCTTCACCGAGAATTCCGATAATGCGGGTCAGGTCGCTGCGATCGAACGTGTTGACCACATCTGCCGCGCTCAGACCGGTTTGCTCCATGCGCATATCGAGCGGACCATCGCTTTGAAACGAAAAACCGCGTTGTGCCTGATCAATCTGCATCGATGACACGCCAATGTCGGCAACCACCCCGTCAACCAGATCAAAGCCGGCACCTCTGGCAATGGCATCCAGATTGGAAAAGCGCCCCTGCTCCAGAAGCAGCTTACCATCATGGGCAGAAACCAGCGATTGTCCTGCAGAGATTGCGTCGGGATCGCGGTCAATCGCGATTACACTGGCCCCCGCATCGAGAATGGCACGCGTGTAGCCGCCTGCACCGAAGGTTGCATCAATAACGCACTGCCCCGACGCAGGAGTCAGTGCCGACAAAACCTCTTCAAGCATTACCGGAATGTGAGGGCGTTGCCCGTTCATCGCGCGTTCTTTCGTCACCGTTACGACAGAGAAATCCGGCACCGGTACAACAGCAGCCTTGACGGGCCTGATTTCTGTTGCAGCACGAATTGGCACGTTTTCCGGACCCCGTCTGGCATTGTTCGGCGTTCTGCCATGCGTTGCGAAGCGCACAGCCAGCCGTTAACCGAACATGAACAGAGAACGTTAAGGGTCCGTTTACAAAGCCACTCAACAGCCCCCATTTTGAGGCGGAAAAACAGCAGGCCTGAGCGAGGCGTCAGCTGGCCTGTAAGCCGGGTTCTGTCCCCGCATTTTGCAGGCAAAATGCGATCGACGACCATTCGTCTGGGGCCGGCATTGCTGCCCGCCTCGGTGCGACCAACCCGGACACTCCCACCCGGAAACAGGCTGGTTCCGCTTGCGCGAAACATGGTGTCCCTATTCGGTCTTGCTCCCGGTGGGGTTTACCGTGCCACCCCTGTTGCCAGCGGTGCGGTGGGCTCTTACCCCACCCTTTCACCCTTACCCTGCAACCCGCCGCAAGCGACGGATCCTTCAGGCGGTTTGCTTTCTGTTGCACTTTCCCTGGGGTT
>CALIOE010000006.1 GCA_938044775.1 uncultured Rhizobiaceae group bacterium | reverse complement strand
TTCCTCGGTGTTGACCTCGGTACCGGCGTCGAGGACATCACTGCCAAATCGCTTGATGGTGATCGGGCCAAGGAAGTTTCCATCGGCATCGAAGATCGGATCGGTCAGTGGATTACCCGGTGACGCCAGGAAGGCATCGTTCGACGCGATGATCATCGTTCCCCAGGTGAAGAACCCCTGGCCAACATCGGCAGAATTGACGTTTAGCGAGAAGTTCGCGGATTCACCGGGATCAATCGGACCTGGTACACCATCGGGCCCGATCAGTGTTGCATCGACACCATTGTCGCCGACCTGCTGGTTGAACTCGGCTGCGATTGCAGTCGTGAAACCATCTTCGGCCAGCCTTTCGAGGCCCTGGCTCGCTGCCTCACCTCTGGTGTAGAAGTCGAATTCGGCTCCGTCATGGAAACCAAACCATACCGGCGTCAGAAATGTACCGCCTGCTCCCAGTGTATTGGTGACTGTTACCGAAATGGCATCGCCGTCGCCAAGCGCGTCACCTCGAATGACATCGTCACCTGCTCCACCATAGATGGTGTCGGCGCCGGCGCCGCCAGCCAGCAGATTTCCGCCATCATCGCCGGTGATGGTATCGTCGTTTGCCGAACCCGTCACATTTTCAATGCTCTTGATCGTGTCCGCAACGACATTGCCGTTGACGACATATTCTCCACGGCCATTGTTCAGATCGACATCTACGGCCACGCCGATGTCGGAGAAGTCAGCAGTGTCGACGCCTTTGCCACCATCTAGATGGTCATTGCCACCGCCACCCTGGAGGATGTCGTCGCCGCTTCCGCCGATCAGCGAGTCGTTGCCGCCGCGGCCGGACAGAAAATCATTGCCTTCGTTTCCGTAGAGCACGTTGGCTCCACCGTCTCCAAAGAGTATGTCATCATTTGCCGAGCCGTCGAGATTCTCGAAGTTGGAGAATGTCTCAAATATCGTTGTGTTGGCATTTGGTTGATAGGAGGCTGTACCGCTACCGAGATCGGCTACCACATCGACGCCAATGCCCTGAAAACTGTTGGTGTCGTTGCCGTCACCACCATCGAGGATGTCGTCGCCTCCGCCGCCGGCGATGAAGTCATCACCTGCACCACCTTCGATCGTGTTTGCAGCTGCGCCACTTGCAACCAGAACGTCATCATTGGCGCTGCCAACAATGTTCTCAATACCCGAAAACTGTTCTCGGATTACACCGCCGTTGCCAGCACGATACTGTGCTGTGCCCGTACCGTCGGCATTGAGGCTGACTTGAACCTCGGCGTTGATATTGGCAAAGCTGTTGGTGTCGATACCTTCGCCACCGTCGATTACGTCAGTTCCACCACCGCCGAGTAATGTGTCGTCACCGTCACCCCCGATCAGCTTGTCGTTGCCGCCGCCGCCGCTCAGGAGGTCATCGCCGGCATTGCCAGCAAGGACATTGGCACGCGAATCTCCGACGATAGAATCTCCGTCGTTGGAACCGACAACGTTTTCAATGCTGAACAGGTGGTCGGTTTCGGTGACTTCGACGAATACGTCACCATCACCGGTGTCACCAACCGCCCCGAGTTCGACCTCACCATTGATGTCACCCCCGGCATCCTGAACGATATCGGCGATGACTGGTCCGTTCTGACCGGCAGGTGCGTTGTGCAAATGAATGGAACTCACTCCGGCCACAGGTAGAAGATCTGACTGTGCCAGTCCGGTGACCGACAAGCTGGAGCTGTAGGTGACCTGATCGCCATCAACCACAATGGTCACGAAGCCCTGACCGGTTGCCTGCGAATCCGAAAATGGGCCGGGCTCCTGAGCCGCATCAAGAGAAGCCGCCAAAACAATTGTCCGGACTCCGTGCTCTGTAGTGTCAGATTGAACAAGCAGCTGACCGCGAATTTCACCTCCATTGAAGTCATTGGTGTGGATATTGTAATACAGATTGTTCTGCACAGCCTGTTCTACAATCCCGGCCGGAGATTGAGGCGTTGTGAGCGATACAAGGGGTTGATCGCTTACTTCAACGGCGAAACCTGTTTCACGGTTTGCCTTACCGGCCGCAAGATCAACCTCTACCGGAACATCTGCATCGACGTAACTTGCCGTGTCGCGGCCGCGGCCACCGGCCAGAAGGTCATTGCCGAGCCCTCCTACAAGAACATCGTTGCCCCGACCGCCGAGGATGACGTCATTTCCGTCGCCGCCATCAATGGTTCCATCGACGCGCCCGCGCGACCCGAGAAACAGGTCGTTGCCGTCCGATAGATTGACATCGCCGTCAATGCGACCGCGGTTCACGACAACAACGCGGCCACCCGCTTCTGTGGCATCGATGGCTACTTCACTGGCTGTAATTCGCCCCGAGTTTATGATGCGACCCTGGAGAGTAACGCCGTCTTCAATACTGATTCCAACAGCCGCATCGGAATCACTTGACGCTGCGATTAAGCCCGAATTCCTGATATTGCCCTGCAGGGTGGCGTCTTCGACTGAACTGAATACACGCAGGCCATCGCCAACCGTGTTTCCTTCTGTGGCATCGCCGCGGCCGACAATCGAGCCACGGTTTGTGACGCTGCCCCGAACCACATCTCCATCCTCATCACCGGTCTGCAGAGACACAGCGGAGCCATCGTTACCCTGACCGGCATCGATTAAGCCTCGCCGTCCGTTGGTAATCGAGAAGTTTTCGGCAGTACCGTCGGAATAAATGGTGCCGTTGCGCTGGTCGCCGGTTCCGATGATATTTCCAAAGTTGTTGATCCTGATTCCGTCTCCACCAATATTTACTGCACGGCTGTCGCTTGAGACGGTGCCAAAATTGGTGAGTGTTCCTGACGCTCCGCCTCCGTTCACAAAGTTCACGCCATTCACGTCGCCGGCGATGGTGCCGACGTTCAGTATGGATGCGTGCCTGCCGGTTATGCTGACACCCGTTCCCTCGGCCTCAATTTCGGCTTCACCTCTATTGATGATCCGTCCGCGATCACCGTCGATTGCGATGGTCGAAGTGTCTCCGGCGGTTGTTGCTGAACCCCGGTTGTCAAAACTCACACGATCATCTGCAAAAGTCAGGACTGGCGCACCTTCAACGGTGGTAGAATCATGCCGTCCCAGAGAGAATCGCTCTCCATCGAATTTGCTGGTTCTTGATTGGTTATCTTTGTCAGGAATGTTGGTGTTCCTGAATCCTCGAAAATAGCGGGACATTGATTAGCTCCTCAGCTCTGAATCGGGCGACGCCCGAATGTTGGGGATGGCCGATGCCGGGGGGAGTTAAACGCAGTCAGGGAGAAAAGAACCGCGTACCGGCATCGACCGATGACGCCGCCGAGGCTAGGAGCGAGGCCGGACGCTGGGAAAATCATTGTCTGAATGGCTTGCATAACCAGACGCTATGATCACGGTTGATGTGATTGGGAAAGCTCTGTTTTTCAAAAGGTTATGACTCTCACAAATTATTCGCCCACTTCTCCTCACATTGAATTGACGCCATTTTTAGTGCTGTCGGCAAAAATAGAAGCTACGAGAAATCGTGCTGGGGAGCTCTCGTTGCGGCACCAATTGCTGCGCGACTGTTTGAGAGGGTTAGTCGAATGAATCTGCGGGAGCTTGAATATGTCGTGGCTATTGGCCGGCACCTGAACTTCAGCAAAGCCGCCGCAGCCTGCAACGTCTCCCAGCCTGCTCTTTCCAATCAGATCAAAAAACTTGAGCTTGAACTGGGAATGCCGCTCTTTACGCGAAGCAACTCCGAGATCCGCCCCACGGCATTAGGCGCGAAGGTCATTGGATCCGCAAAGCGCGTTCTTGCCGAGACTCAAAGAATACAGGACATCGCGACGGAGTTCAGAGACCCGACCGCCTTACCACTGCGCATCGGACTGGTGCCTACCTTGGCTCCCTACCTGATGCATTACCTGCGCACACACATCTCCAGTCAGGCTCCGCAAATGAAAGTTAAGATGGTTGAGGGCGAAGCAGGCCTGCTTGCTGAGCAGGTTGCTTCGCGCGAGATCGACATCGCTGTGATGCCGAAGGAAGTTTATGAGGGGGCCCTGGAGTTCGCGCCTCTTTTCGATGAGAAATTGTTTCTCGTGGTAAACGGATCCCATCGTCTTTCGACCGAGACCTGCATCAGCCTCTATGACATTCCGTTTATGCAGCTTGTTCGATTGCAAACCCCGCTGGGGTTCACGTCGGAGAACCGAATTCATCCTACTCAAAACAGCCAGCGCCCGGTAGGAACTGACGATGTGGAGACAACAAACCTGGAAACGATCTGCCGGCATATCCGATACAGCAGCGGTTGTACGATCATCCCAACGCTGGCCGTGGAACAACTGCAGAAAGAAGGGTCGGATCTTGCATTTGTCCCGATCGTCGAGGAAGAGGAGAGGCGGCGAATAGGAGTTGTTTCGCGTATTGGTTGTCCGCGCAGACCTCTGCTGGAATCAATCATCGACCGGGTCCACAAGAACCTGCCCCTGGGAACTGACCACCCAATTCAGGTGTCGCAGCACAGCAATGATCTCAGCGTCCAGTTTACGCACAGGCAGTAATCATCGGCGTCGTGCATTGTGCGCTGTCCTCAGCGGGGCACCGCAGCAGCACGAACTTGAGGACTGAGCGGGGCAGCGGTTGCTTACCCTGCAAATGCCTCATCTGCCATTGAGACCAGTTCTTCAAAAATTGCCGGCCCGGAAGCGACGACCCGGCCACCATCAATAAGCATTGCGTTGGCGCTTTGCTGTTCTACGTTTCCGCCGGCCTCAGCGATCAGCAATTGTCCGGCCAGACAATCCCAAGCGTTCATGTGTTCCTCCACATAGCCAATCAGCCTTCCAGCGGCCACGTAACAAAGCATGAGGCCGCCGGACGCATTGCGGTAGAACAGGCCGCCTCTTTGAATCAGATCGGAGAGAAAGCGTGCGACCGGTTGCGTTGCCGAACGACCATTCATGCCGACGCCGGTGTTTCCGATATTCAATCCCGCTGTATCCGACACCTTGATCGCAGCGTCGTTCAAAAAGGCGCCGCCGCCCAACATGCCCCAGAACAATTCCCCGTGGCAGGGTTCATAGATCGCTGCAATCTTGGTTGTGTCTTCGTGTACGCAGGCGATTATCACGCACCAGGCGGGGATCCCGGCAACGAAATTTGCGGTTCCGTCGATCGGATCAACGACCCATGTGTATCCGGATTTGCTCTCGACCCTGCCGTGCTCCTCTCCGACGATTCCGTCGTCAGGGAAGCTTTCCAGAAGTTGCTGACGAACAAATGTCTCAACGTCAGTATCGGCGTTGGAAACCATGTCCTGTACACCTTTGGATTCAATGACCAGATCTCCGATCGATCGAAAATAACCTGCGGCCATTTCGCCAGCGTCGACGGCCAGCGACCTGGCAAATTTCAGTCGAGTTTTGAGTTCCTCAGTCACGGCAGCGCAACCTCTCGCAGCACATTTTTGCCGCACTCTATCGAGGTTTTCGGTGATTCAAAGCCCTGATTTGAACTAGCGTCTGTTCCAATTCTCCGGGACGTTCTGCAAAGGCGATTGCGGTCGCGCCATGTCTTATTGCAGCAACGTTTCCATGGGTCGCCAGTGGTGCAGAGGCCGTTCACTTCTCAAATCGATGGAAAAGAAGTTTCCACCTCCGCCAGTCTGGTCGAAGCTGCGGCTGATAGGTTCACCCGCGAAATGGCAGTAGAGCAAGGTTCCCACAGCCCCATGCCCCACAATAAGAATGTCACCGCCAGATTCAGGTATTAAGAGGTTGCGCACTTCCCGAACGATACGTCGTTGTGCTTCGCGGGCTGTTTCCCAGCCTCTGAAAGATGTGTCTGGATGGGCAAAGAATGCATCAGCGGCTCGCTGAAAATCGTCGGGCATCAGGAATCCGGTGGAGCTGCGATCGTTCTCATGCATTTCTTCGCGCTGCTCGAGATCCAATTGCAATGCAGAAGCCAGTATCGTTGCCGTCTCAACGGCTTTGACTTCGGCACTGCTCACAATTTTTTTGGTCGACTGCAGAGCGGTGGCGAGGATCAGCTTTTCAGTGCGCCGGCGCCCCTGTTGTGACAAACTCCACCGGGGGACAGGTATGTCCGGATCGATCTGAACTTCCGGGTGCGAAAGATAGCGAAGTATGTGCTGCACAATTTCTCTTTCCGAAAGATTTTCGATTGAACTGATTGACAACACAGATCGATTCAACGTGACATAAAACTGTCATACTACATACGTGTCGGCTAATTCGACCGGGAGGAAACGTAATGAAGCTCAAAACAACACTATTGGCGGCGGCTGCCGTATTTGCAGCATCCAGCTCATTGGCAAGTGCAGCAAAACTGACATTCTATTGCAGTGCTCAGGAAGACTGGTGCCAGTCCATGGCTCGCGGGTTTGAAGAAGCGACGGGCATTGACGTCAACATGACCCGCAAGAGCTCTGGAGAAACCTTCGCTCAAATTAAGGCGGAATCCTCTAACCCCAAGGGTGATGTCTGGTGGGGTGGTACAGGAGATCCACATCTACAGGCCGCAGAAGAGGGACTGACCGAGCCCTACGTATCCGATATGCGCGGAGAACTGAACGACTGGGCAATTTCGCAGGCTAAATCAGCGGGCGACAAAACCATCGGCATTTATTCCGGAGCACTTGGCTATGGCTACAACGAGGACCTGTTGAAGGCTAACAACCTGCCGGAGCCAAAATGCTGGAAAGATCTGACCAAACCTGAGTACAAGGGCTTTGTTCAGATGGCTAATCCGAACTCATCAGGAACCGCCTACACCACGCTCGCCACAATGGTACAGTTGTTTGGTGAGGAAGAGGGGTTTGAGTTTATGAAAGCACTCCACAAGAACATCAATCAGTATACCAAATCTGGTTCTGCTCCCATCAAGGCTGCTGGCCGCGGAGAGAATACAATTGGTATTGTCTTCATGCATGATGCGGTGAAGCAAGCGGTTTCGGGGTTCCCGATTAAGGTTGTCGCGCCATGCGAAGGCACCGGCTATGAGATCGGCTCCATGTCAATTATCAAAGGAGCACGCAACTCTGACGAAGCGAAAAAGTTCTACGATTGGGCACTGACCGCGGATGCACAGACGCGTGCGTTGGACGTAAAGGCCTATCAGGTGCCGTCGAACAAAGCGGCAAAGACGTCTCCATCCGCTCCGGACCTCTCTTCCATCAAGCTGATTGACTATGATTTCAAGAAGTACGGCTCCAGCGCTGAACGCAAGCGTTTGCTGAAAAAATGGGACGATGAAGTTTCGACACTTCCTCAGTAGGATTCGTCTCGTCAGGTGATCGCAACACGCGGATCAAAATCCACCCATCCCACCTTGCTTTTCTGGCTTGTTGTGGGGTGGATGGGCTTCGTCGTTCTGCCCTGGTACGGGGTGGAAGAAAGCGTGTTTACGTTCGGCTGGCTGCTTGAAGGCTATCCGTTCGACGAATCTGTTGCACCGGCACTATTTCACAACCTGGCTGGAGCAAAGCTCTGGCTGCTGCCGCTCGCGGCGCTGTTGATTGCTCCATGTCTGGCACTCAGGCTTGCGCGTTCCGACCCCTGGCACGCCAGGATTCTGATCATCTGTGGCGCTCTTGGATTCGGCTGGCTCATAGCACAAGGATTCTCAATCGGCATCCGCGGTTGGAACTTTGTATGGTTGGAACAGCTCTTTGGCCCAATGTCAGAACGGCAGTTCGGCATGGGTACAGGGGCGATGCTGGTTGCCAGTGCATTCCTGTTCATTCTCACCCAGGGGATCGCTGCACGGGGTGCAGTCAACGGAGACATCTTTGTTGTCGGCGCAATCGGCTTTGTGATCACAATCGTTGCGGCCTTCGTTTTCTATCCCATTTTCAACATGCTGACTTCGGCGTTTATCACGCAGGAAAACAGCTATTCGTTGAGTGTATTTCTGGAGAAGTTTACCGACCGCCGATTATGGGGATTGGCCTGTCTTGAGGGAGGTCGATGCGGTGCCGCATGGAACTCTTTGGTGCTGGCCATTTTGGTCGGATTCATAACAACAGCGCTGGGATTGGCATTCGCATTGGTGGTCACCCGAACCGGATTTCGTTTCAAGCGGGCATTGCGCGCGCTGACGGTGTTGCCGATCATTACGCCACCGTTCGTAATCGGTCTTGCCATTATTCTTTTGTTCGGGCTTTCGGGGAATGTAACGCGATTTGTAGCCGATGTTTTCGGCATCGCACCCACGCGCTGGGTCTACGGAATGCCCGGCATATTGATTGCCCAGGTTCTGGCATTCACACCCATTGCGTTTCTGGTCCTGATCGGGGTGGTTGAAGGTGTCAGCCCTTCGATGGAGGAAGCCGCACAAACCTTGCGGGCTAATAGATGGCAAACTTTCAAGACCGTTTCTTTGCCGCTGATGCGGCCAGGACTTGCGAACGCCTTCCTTCTCGGATTCATCGAAAGCATGGCGGACTTTGGCAATCCGCTCGTTCTGGGCGGAAATTTCGATGTTCTTTCTACCGAGATATTTTTTGCTATCGTTGGCGCGCAGTATGATCAAGGACGGGCGGCTGTCTTAGCGCTCGTGCTGCTGGGATTCACCCTGGCGGCGTTCTGGGCCCAGCGTTTTTGGCTCGGCAAAAAAAGCTATACCACCATGACCGGGAAGGGTGACTCGGGAATGCATCCGCATTTACCCAACACACTTGCATGGCCTGTCTTTGCGATCGCGGCCCTGTGGACCCTCTTTACGATCACCATATACACAATGATCGTCTACGGATCATTTGTTGAGTTGTGGGGCGTACGCAATGCATTGACTTTCAAGCACTACGTAACGGCCTTTTCGATGAAGTTCACCGAAGAAGGTATCCGATGGACCGGTTCTGCCTGGGATTCGTTTTGGACCACACTTGAGATTGCTGCTATCGCTGCACCGCTGACAGCAGCCGTGGGGCTGATCACGGCGTATTTGCTGACCCGCCAGAAGTTCGCCGGCAAGAATGCGTTCGAATTTGGAACAATGCTGAGCTTTGCCATTCCGGGCACCGTCATTGGCGTCAGTTACATCCTCGCATTCAACGTGCCGCCGATAGAGATTACAGGTACCGGAATTATTCTTGTCGTGAGTTTCATTTTTCGCAATATGCCGGTGGGCGTTCGCGCCGGAATCGCTTCGATGTCGCAACTCGACAAGAGCCTGGATGAATCGTCTCTGACCCTCGGCGCCAATTCGTGGCAAACATTCCTGAACATCATTCTTCCATTGCTGAAACCCGCAATACTGGCAGCATTGGTCTATTCGTTTGTGAGGGCCATGACGGCGATTTCGGCGGTCATTTTTCTCGTCAGCGCCGAATATAATATGGCGACAAGTTACATTATCGGGCGCGTGGAGAACAATGATTATGGACTCGCGATCGCCTATTCCACCTCGTTGATCGTAGTGATGTTGCTGGCCGTCGGGTTGCTGCAAATTCTCGTTGGCCGAACTAATATCGGGCGGCGTCTCAACCAGTCACGTACAAATGTGTGAAGGCAAATTGCATGCTTGAAAGAAACAGCAAGGCCGCATCGGTTTCCTTCGAAAATGTCTCCAAAGTTTATGGGACAGGCGCTTCGGGAGTCCGTGCCGTGGACAAGGTTTCTCTAAGCATTGAAGCCGGAACCCTGGTGACCCTTCTCGGTCCGTCTGGTTGCGGAAAAACGACCACCCTGCGGATGATTGCAGGCCTGGAAATGCCGACCAGCGGGACCGTTTCTATTGGTGATGTGGACGTGACAAACTTGCCGGCCACGGATCGGGACGTTTCGATGGTGTTCCAGTCATACGCACTGTTTCCGCATATGACTGTTCTTGAAAATGTCTCCTACGGTCTGAAGTTTTCGGGCTTTAAAAAGACTGAGACCCGGGAACGTGCCCTTGCGGGCTTGAAACTTGTGGGTCTGGCTGAGTACGGAGACCGATTGCCAAGTGCGCTTTCCGGGGGGCAACAGCAAAGGGTGGCTGTCGCGCGTGCGCTGGTGCTCGAACCGCAGGTTCTTTTGTTCGACGAGCCGCTTTCAAACCTTGATGCGAAACTGCGTCGACAGGTGCGAGAAGAGATTCGGGAAATTCAGCAAAACCTCGGTTTGACAGTGGTCTATGTGACCCACGACCAGGAAGAGGCGCTTGCTGTGTCTGATCGGATAATTGTTATGAACAATGCAGTGATTGCCCAGGACGGCACGCCGCGTGAACTATACGACGCACCGGCAAATCGGTTTGTGGCCGATTTCATCGGTGAGGCCAACATTCTGGAGTGTGAAATTACCGCCATCAAAGACGGTTTGGCCCAGGTTCAGGTCGGCGGATATTCGATCACGGCCCCGGCGCGCGGGAGTAAGACAGGGAAGTCCTTGTTGGGTGTCCGGCCCAACCGGGTTTTGATGGGCGACCCTGACCAGAAAAACTCACTTTCCGGCGAAGTGGTTCGGGTCACTTATGTGGGAAACCATCTCGAGGTGACGGTCAAAACAATGGTCGGCGATTTGTTCGCGACTACGACAGACGTTGATATGGGTTTCGAAACTGGCTCGACAGTCGGGGTCAGATTTTCGAGCTCTGGCCCGGTATTGCTGACCGATTGAACTGACTCGATCATGTTCCGATAATCCACCCGCAGTGCTACGACAAACTGGCGCAGCGCACACACGAAACCAGCCAACAGGCCGGATCGGCTTGGTGAGGGAAAGATGTCTTCCGAGTTTATGTTCATCACATTCACACTGTTTCTGGCTGGGATTGTTGCGGTTCCCATTGCATCGCGATTTGGGCTGGGGTCCGTGCTTGGCTATCTCATCGCCGGCATAGCCATTAGCCCCATCCTCCGGTGGGCAGGTGCAGACGTCATCGCGCTTCAGCATTTCAGCGAGTTTGGAGTCGTGATGATGTTGTTTCTTGTGGGGCTTGAAATGAACCCGCGGTCGCTATGGGAAATGCGGTCGCGGATATTTGTACTCGGTGGTCTGCAGGTCGGACTGACCACGCTCGCTGTAACAGCATTCGCCATGTTTTTCGGTATGCCGTGGACAATTGCATTGGCCATTGGACTGACCCTCTCGCTGTCCTCCACGGCCATCGTCAACCAAACGCTCAAGGAAAAGGGCTTGCTGCGCTCTGACGGGGGACAGGCCAGCTTTTCAGTTTTGTTGCTTCAGGATATTGCTGTCATCCCCATGCTGGCACTCATTCCGCTGCTCGCCATACCCGAGCTGCAGCAGGCGGCATCCCATGGTGCCGTTGAATCAGGTCATGCCGAGGGCTTCAGTCTCAATATTGTCGAGCATCTTAATGGATGGCAGACGACGCTTGTTACGCTGGCGGCCATTGGAGGCGTGATCGCAGTTGGGAACTATCTCACAGAGCCTGTGTTTCGTTTTGTGTCCCGGGCACGTTTGAGAGAATTGTTCGTTACGACTGCGCTGATGTTCGTTCTTGGCATCGCTCTGCTGATGACAATGGTTGGCCTGTCTCCGGCGTTAGGTACGTTCCTGGCTGGTGTCGTCATGGCGAACAGTGAGTATCGGCATGAGCTGGAGAGCAATATTGATCCGTTTAGAGGCATCTTTCTTGGCGTGTTCTTCATCACGGTCGGCGCGGCGATCAACTTCACTTTGCTTTGGGAGAATCTCTTTGCGGTCGTAGGAATGACGCTGGGTTTGATTGCCTTAAAGAGCCTTGTATTGTTCGTTCTGGCCCGCCGCTTCGGCCTGTCCGGAGGAGACAAATGGCTGTTCGGCCTGGGGCTGGCGCAGGCCGGTGAGTTTGGCTTTGTGTTGCTTTCATTTACGGTCGCCAGCGCCGTGATCCCAAATGAAGTATCCGACATACTTCTGTTGGTTGTAGCCATGTCTATGCTGCTAACGCCGGCGCTTTTTATTCTCTACGACAAGGTGATTGCGCCCAGATATTCACGGCAGCAGGATATTGAAGCCGACGAAATCGATTCCGATGCAAAAATCATTATTGCCGGCCATGGACGTTTCGGAGGCATTGTCAATCGGTCAATTCGAGGTGCCGGCTACGACACAACCGTCGTCGATTACAGCAGCGAGCAACTTGACGTTCTGCGGCGCTACGGATTGCGGGCTTACTTTGGAGATGCGACCAGGCCTGATCTCCTGCATGCGGCAGGCATTGAGGAGGCCAGGATATTCGTCGTTGCAATAGACGACAAGGAGGCTGTAACCGAACTCACCCGATATGTCTGTCGGCATCATCCCGACGTTCATGTCGTTGCACGTGCTTATGACCGAATGCATGTCTATGATCTCTGGGCCGTCGGCTGCCGCGACATAATCCGGGAAACTTATGACAGTTCAATCCGCGCATCACGCTCGGTATTAGAGCAACTGGGGCACTCCAGAGGCACTGCAACAAAGATGTTGGATGAGTTCGAGAGCCTGGATCGCAAAACCATGATCGAGCTCGCCGAACTCTACGATATCAATATTCCCGTACACGAAAATGAAGCCTATACCAGCCGCGTCCGGGAAATGGTCGGGGACTGGGAGGAGCAACTCAGGGGCCGCATGCAAGATGCACAGAAGGACAGCCGGCCCGAAATTGAGAAATCTGTCGTCGATTCTGCAAAACTGGAATAAGGTGCGCCAGGCACCCGGTCGCGAAGACGAGCTCATCCCGATGGCAACCTTGTTCAGAGCCTGGGCTGACTTTTTTGGATGCCTTTGGTGGAGCTGCATGCGCATTGCGGTCATAACTCATGCCGAAATGGACAATTCGTAGAGCAAAAAACACCGATGCAAAGGGTTTGGCCGAATGTGTTGACGAGGCCTACTCGATCTATGCCCAACGCATTTCCGATCTGCCTGCAGTGTCTGAGCACGTAGAGGAGGATATCGGGAATAACATGGTGTGGGTCGCTTTGGTGGACGGCCGGATTGTCGGCGGCGTGATTCTGATGCCAAGGAGTGACCACGCGGTGCTTGCCAATGTGGCAGTCAGACCAAGCATGGCTGGTCTGGGATTGGGGCGTTCCCTGATGCAGGTTGTCGAAGCCGAATCCCGGCGGCTGGGGCTGGCTCGGTTACAACTCACGACGCATTCGGAAATGCCCGCGAACGTGGTGCTCTATAAGCGTCTGGGTTGGATCGAGACGAAACGCTCGGGCAACAAAATACACATGGAAAAGGCCCTCATTTCATAACCAACAGTCGGGTCTCAACTGCCCTCGCAGTCAACCTGGTGGATCTAAAGCGTATTTCGCCTGGGTTCCAGGCGGTGTCTCGTTAAAACGCTCGTTGTAAATTATCTGCATTTGACGCCGCGCGAGAGCTTTCCTGGGGCGAGACGCATTCGAATGCTGTCTCACCAGATTGTAGAAGAAGATGTTGAAATTGTAGGCCCCTCCTATTCGGGGGTCCTGTTCAAGTTTTCTGTCGCAGGACTTTGCCTCATCATGCACGCACGGAACATGAGAATTGTAGCCTTCCTCGAGATGTCGGAGTTCATGCACGATGATACCGGCGATCAGCAATGTGTTGTTTTGGGCAAGGGCGATGTTGCTGATGGTGATTCTTCTTTCTTCGAACGCCGTCTTTCCCGCATGTCGAAACAATATGTCCGTGTCAAACACCGGCTTCAGATTCCTGGCCCATTCATAAAAGTCTACTGCGGGCGCTCCGGAAGGGGTCTCAAATTCCAAATCGTCAATAAATTTTAGAGCGCGAACCAGGCCAGATGTCTTGGAATTGCACTCGAATCGTCCGCTTGGCCATTTTTCCGAAAATGAGAAATCGGTTCTGTATTGCCCGAGCCAAAGCTCGTTGAGCTCCACGCATTCCAGGTCAGTCAGTTCGAAATCCTCCACTTCGGGCCTGACGAATATGAAATAGACCGTTGCCAGAAACCCGAAAAGCAGAACCAACGAGCGAAGCTCGGATCTGGTGTTTTTTCGACGCGCGCCTGGATCAAACATGGTCACAATCTAACACGGTACTCGTGATCAGGCACCCATTTGCAATAGCCCAGGCAAGTGGAGCGATCCGTACTCATTGCCAGACTAATCCCAAGCGTGTTTGATGGTTGGATGGTCGAGTCTGATAAAAACCTGGCAGGAAATTCTGAGTGACAGTTCCGGTCACTATCCCCGCCTGGTTGTTCGTCGTCGTGGCAATTTTTGCCGCAATCGGTGTGATCGATCGGGTTTTTGCACCATCGGTGCGCTGGTTCTTTCGCCGAAAGCTAAATACGGCCATAGACGAGTTGAACAACCGGCTTGACCTGCGCATTCAGCCGTTTCGCCTGACACGCCGGCAGTCGCTTATCGATCAGCTGATGTATGATCCGCAAATCATAGCTGCCGCAGAAGAAGAGGCAAACTCACAGGGCATGCCGCTGTCTGTTGTGATGAACAAAGCTGAGCGATACGCCCGGGAAATTGTTCCGTCATTCTCGCCGTTTGCCTATTTTGGATTCGGGACAAAGCTTGCTCGAATTTTGTCCCGACTCATTTACCGGGTGAGACTGGGATACAGCGACGACGATAAACTCAAGACGATAGAACCAGATGCTACTGTCGTTTTCGTCATGAACCACAGATCCAATTTGGACTAT
>CALIOE010000005.1 GCA_938044775.1 uncultured Rhizobiaceae group bacterium | reverse complement strand
GTCATCGAGAAACGCATGTTCGGGCAGGTTGAAGACCTCTTGCCGGTCATAAGCTTTGGCGCCAAACGAGACAAAGAGGCTGACGCCAAACACCACGAATTTGTGGAACGCATGATTTCCCGCGGTTACACCAAGCGGCAGGTTCGAAGGCTTGTCGAATGGTACATGCGTGTGAACAAATCGGGTTGATGGATGAGCACGTCGAGCCCAATGGGTCATTTCATAGACCGGCGCCTGAACCCAAAAGACACCAGTCTTGGAAACCGTCGCCGGTTTATCAGGCGCGTTCGAACCCACATCAAAAAAGCTTTTGATCAGGCGGTTCGCGAGCGAAAAATTGCCGACGCCGAACGTGGAGAAGACATCGTTGTGCCTTCCGACACGATCGCCGAACCGACGTTTCGTCAGGCGAATGAGGGTGGCAAACGGGTCCGCGTATCCAGCGGAAACAAATCCTATCGAACCGGCGACAAAATTCGTAAGCCGCCGCCCGGCGCAGGCGGGGAAGGCGCCAAATCCGGCTCAGACAGTGGTGAAGGTGACGACGACTTTCTGTTTGTGCTGTCGCGCGACGAGTTCCTTGATCTGTTCTTTGAGGACATGGAACTTCCTAATCTTGTCAAACGCAGCCTGCAGCAGATTGAAGTGAGCAGGCCGCACAGAGCCGGTCTTTCAACCACGGGATCACCGGCAAACATCAATGTTGGGCGGACGATGCGCAATGCTCTGTGTCGACGACTTGCACTGAGGCGGCCAAGCGACAAGGAAATTCGCGCACTGCGTGAGGAGATCTTCAGTCTCGAAGCGGTGTCATCGCCTACCCGAGAGCAACGCAGTCAATTGCGCAAAGCACAAAAATTGCTGGAGGAGTTGCTGCGCAGACAAAAGATCGTTTCCTACATCGATCCGCTTGACGTTCGTTACAACTATTTCGAGCAAAAGCCTGAACCGCGCGAGCAGGCGGCGATGTTTTGTCTGATGGATGTCTCGGCATCGATGGGAGAACGGGAGAAAGACCTGGCAAAGCGGTTTTTCATGTTGCTGCATCTGTTTCTGCGACGCTGCTACGGGACCGTAGAGCTCGTGTTTGTAAGGCACACCCACAACGCCCAGGAGGTGGACGAGGAGACATTCTTCTATGCCACAGCGACCGGAGGTACGATCGTCAGCACGGCGTTGTCTGAAACAAAGCGCATTATTGAGGAGCGCTACCCGCCGGCGCATTGGAACATCTATGTAGCGCAGGCGTCGGACGGAGAAAATTACGCCGGCGATTCACGAAAATGTGCCGTTTTGCTGAGTGATTGGCTGATGAAGTATTGCCAGTACTTTGCCTATGTCGAAATCGTCGATGAAGCGGAAGCCGAGTTTCTCAACAGTGAAGAAAGCGGTGTGGAATTGTGGCGCGAGTACCGACACATCGCTGAGGTCTGGCCCCACATGGCAATGAAGCGAATTGCAAGAGCAGCGGACATCTATCCGGTGTTCAAGGAGTTGTTCGCAAAGAAATCCCGGGATGCGCAAATTGGCTGAATCCACCGTCAACGCTGACTGCCTGTTTGAAGACGCCGAGTGGAGTTTCGACTCGCTGCGACGGGTCTACGATGCCATAGACGTCGTGGCGCGAAACAGGCTGAACCTGAACCTGTATTCCAACCAGATCGAAATTATTTCATCCGAGCAGATGCTTGATGCCTATTCCTCGATCGGCATGCCATTGATGTACCGACACTGGTCTTTCGGAAAACACTTCATCCGTAACGAACGACTCTATCGCAAGGGAGCGATGGGTCTCGCCTATGAAGTCGTCATCAATTCGAATCCATGTATCAGCTATTGCATGGAGGAAAACACGATGGCCATGCAAACTCTGGTGATGGCGCATGCTGCCTTCGGTCACAATCATTTTTTCAAAACAAACCATCTGTTCAAACAATGGACCGACGCGGAAGGCATACTCGATTACCTGGAATATGCCCGGGGCTACATAGCCCAATGTGAAGATCGCCACGGCGTAACCGCGGTCGAAAAATTGCTGGATTCAGCACACGCGCTCATGCCCAACGGTGTGTATCGGTACCGCCGCCCCAGAATTCCGTCACTCAGCGACGAGAAAAAACGGCGACAGGAGCGTCGACGGTTTGAGGAGCATAATGCAAGCTACTTGTGGAATGCTGTGACCGACAAAGCGCGCGTGGTGCCGGCCGATGCCGAGTTGCAGCAACGCAAGCGGGATCTGCATCTACCGGAAGAGAACCTGCTCCATTTTCTCGAGCACTATAGCCCGGTCCTCTCGCCATGGCAGCGCGAAATACTCCGCATTGTTCGCAACATCGCACAATATTTCTACCCGCAAAAACAAACCAGAGTAATGAATGAAGGCTGCGCCTGTTTTGTTCATTTTTACATCATCAACGCACTTCACCAGAACGGCCTGTTGAATGACGGAGCGATGTTGGAAATTTTGCACAGCCATACCAACGTGCTGTTTCAACCGGATTTTGATGATCCACGCTTTAACGGCATCAATCCTTACGCCATCGGTTTCGCCATGATGCAGGACATCAGGCGGGTATGCGAAAATCCGACCGATGAGGATCGCGACTGGTTCCCCGACACCGCGGGATGCAAGGATTGGAGGGGCGTGTTGTTGGATGCATGGGCCAACTACCGCGATGAATCATTCATTCAGCAGTATCTGAGTCCAACTGTCATTCGTCGTTTTCGAATGTTCGCCACCTCGAACGATGCCGACGATCCCTATTACCTGGTGACTGGCATTCATGATGAGCGCGGCTTTCACCATATCAGGGAGACACTTGCTCAAAACCACGACCTGGCATCGCTTGAACCATACATCCAGATCGTTGATGTCGACTTGCTGAACGACCGGCGGTTGAAGCTTCAATATGTTGAGCGCGATGGCATTCCACTCGATGAAGACCAAAAAGAGGCCACCCTTGAGCACCTGGAGAGCCTGTGGGGCTACGATGTCATTCTGGAGAAGATGCCTGTCACTTGAAAACCTCAGCAACAAGGATGCTGGAATCAAATCATCATGAGCTGATCGAATTTGAAAATCATGAACTCAGTTTTGAGGCAACCGGATCCAACGAAAGGCAAGAGTGTTATGAACAATGAGACCAAGCCGTTCAGTTTCAAAGTACCGGAACCAACCAGCCGGCCTGGCGACGAACCCGATTTTACCGGCATGGACATTCCTGCTGCCGGAAGTGTGCGGCGCCCCGATATCGAGTCGTCGGCTGAAGACATGAAAGACATGGCCCGAACGATGGTGCGGGTGCTCAATCGCGATGGAACGGCCGTTGGACCCTGGGCAGATCCCGATCTCAGTTCTGATACCTTGTTGTTCGGTATGCGGGTCATGTTGAAGATTCGAGCGTTCGATCACCGGATGTTGTCCATGCAGCGGCAGGGTAAGACCTCGTTCTACATTCAGTGCACAGGCGAGGAAGCCATTTCGGTGGCGCATCAGCTGACCCTGTCGCCGGGAGACATGAATTTTCCCACATACCGGCAACAGGGTCTCCTGATGGCACAGGACTACCCCTTGGAAAAGATGATCTGCCAGATCCTTTCGAATGAAAAAGACCCTCTCGAAGGCCGGCAAATGCCTTGCCTTCATTCGGCCAGGGAATACGGTTTCTTCACACTTTCGGGAAATCTCGGCACCCAGTTCATCCATGCTGTTGGCTGGGCCATGGCATCGGCGATCAAAGGCGACACCAGGATTGCTTCTGCCTGGATCGGCGAGGGTGCGGCAGCGGAAAACGACTTCCACTCGGCGTTGGTCAACGCATCCGTTTATAAGCCGCCCGTCATCCTCAACGTCGTCAACAACCAATGGGCGATTTCATCATTTCGCGGCATTGCCGGTGGTGACCATGCAACCTTTGCCGAGCGGGCGCATGGCTACGACATCCCCTCCCTTCGAGTCGATGGCAATGATTTCCTTGCAGTCCTTGCGGCATCGAACTGGGCCGTAAAAAGAGCACGTCGTGATCTTGGCCCGACCCTGATCGAATGGGTCACTTACCGCGCCGGAGCGCATTCAACGGCAGATGACCCAAGCAAGTACCGTCCAAAAGATGAATCGGATGCCTGGCCGCTTGGAGATCCCATTCTTCGCCTCAAGGCTCATCTGATCAGTCTCGGTATATGGAGCGAACAGCGTCATATTCAGGCGGAAGCGGAATTCAGCGACGAAATTCGCAGCGCCACGAAAGAAGCAGAAAAAAGCGGCGTTCTTGGAGAAGGCTCGAGCCGGAGCGCGATGTTTGAAAATGTCTACAAGGAAATGCCCGATCATCTGGTCAAGCAACAGCAGGAACTGGAGAACTGATCATGACTTCCATGACGATGGTTGAAGCAATCAGAGACGGCATCGACATCAAACTGGGTGAGGATGATGATGTGGTCGTTTTCGGCGAGGACGTAGGCTACTTTGGTGGCGTGTTCCGGTGCACATCGGGACTTCAGGAAAAGTACGGCAAGTCGCGGGTCTTTGACGCTCCCATTAACGAGAGCGGTATTGTTGGCGCGGGCGTTGGGATGGCAGCCTACGGATTGCGTCCCTGCGTTGAAGTACAATTCGCTGATTATATTTATCCCGCCTACGACCAGATTGTTTCCGAAGCTGCCCGCCTGCGCTACCGGTCAAATGGAGATTTCACTGCACCAATGACCATTCGTTCGCCCTGCGGCGGCGGCATATTTGGCGGTCAGACACACAGCCAAAGTCCCGAGGCATTGTTCACCCATGTGAGCGGATTGAAGACGATAATGCCTTCCAATCCATACGACGCGAAAGGTCTGTTGATCGCGGCGATAGAAGACGATGACCCCGTCATATTTTTTGAGCCAAAGCGACTATATAACGGGCCATTTGACGGCCACCATGACCGGCCATCCAAAAACTGGACGGGACATCCGCTCGCAGACGTTCCTGACGGCCACTACACCGTTCCCATTGGAAAGGCCTCTGTTTATCGCGAGGGAAACGCTCTGACGGTCCTGGCTTACGGCACCATGGTGCATGTGAGCGAGGCGGCAGCTGAAGAAACCGGAACTGACGCTGAGATCATTGATTTGCGGACATTGCTGCCCCTCGACATTGAGACAATCGAGACATCCGTCAAGAAAACCGGACGTTGTCTCATCGTTCATGAAGCAACGCGGACTTCGGGATTCGGGGCGGAACTTGCGGCACAGGTACAGGAAAACTGCTTTTATCACCTGGAGGCCCCGATCATCCGGGTCACAGGCTGGGACACACCTTATCCTCACGCCCAGGAGTGGCACTATTTCCCGGGGCCCGCCCGCGTCGGCAAGGCGATGCAAGAACTGATGGAGGTTGCCTGATGGGAATCCACAAAATTGTCATGCCCGACATTGGCGAAGGGGTAACAGAAGCAGAAATCACCGAATGGAACGTCAAAGTCGGGGACGCGGTGCGAGAGGATGATCTCATCGCCGAAGTCATGACTGACAAGGCAACGATAGAAATCCCCTCGCCCGTTGATGGCACTGTTGCCGAGATCAGTGGTGAAGTCGGCGAAGTGATCCCTGTCGGCACCGTGATTGTGACGCTCGACATTGCCGGAAGCGAGCAGCTGCAGGCACAAACCGGGAGTTCGGCCGCAAATCCGACGGACGGTGAAGCGTCAGCGCCGATGGAAAAAGAAAAAGCCGATCGGGTTGTTCCCGCAACCAGCAAACATCTTGCTCCTCCAGTCGTGCGGCGCCGCGCAAAGGAAGCAGGAATTGATCTGGCGGACGTAAGCGGAAGCGGACCCGACGGGCGCATCTTGCTTTCTGACCTTGATGCATGGCCTGGCTCCCAACAGTCGGGGGTGGGAGGCAATTCAACCCGCCTTGAGGGCATCAAAGAAATCAGGGTTATCGGCCTTCGCCGAAAAATTGCCGAACACATGCAGGCGGCAACCCGACACATGGCGCATATGACTTATGTTGAGGAAATTGACGTTACCGAGCTGGAAACGTTGCGGGGAAATCTCAATTCCGATCTTAGCGCTGATAAGACGCGATTGACTTTGTTGCCGTTTTTCATCACCGCAATCATTCGTGCACTCAAAGAGAATCCAAAATTCAACGCCCATTTTGACGACAAGGCAGGCATTATTCGCCAGTTTGAATCTGTTCACATGGGCGTGGCGACCCAAACCAGTGAAGGATTGGTTGTTCCGGTCATCAACCGAGCCGATACGCTTGATCTGTGGAAGCTTGCCCGTGAGGTCACGCGCCTTGCTGAGGCTGCAAAATCCGGTGACATCAAACGTGAGGAATTGACTGGATCAACGATCACGCTTTCCAGCTTAGGGTCGCTGGGCGGGTTGGTATCTACACCAATCATCAACGCACCCGAGGTGGCGGTTATCGGCGTCAACAAAATTGCAACACGGCCGGTCTGGATCGATACGGAGTTTCTTCCGCGCAAAATCATGAACCTGTCGTCTTCATTTGATCATCGCGTTGTCGACGGCTGGGACGCGGCACTGTTTATCCGCGATGTGAAAGCTCTCATCGAAAATCCGTCGGCGCTTCTGGAAGAAGTGAAAACAACCCAGGTCTAGGCGCCAAAATATCCAAAGCCCATTTCACTGCTGTCCGTCCGGGGATCTGCACATATTCTGCCATGGGTGGATTGCAGCATAAGCTTGTGAAATTCTGCAGCTGACAGGTGCACGAGTGTGCGGTGATCACCTGCTTCAAAATAGACTTCGTCCATGTCGTCCAGGCTCTTGTCGACAATGGTTTGCATGCCATAGGCGCTGCCGACCGGAGGCACCGCCCCGTGTTCGCAGTCAGGAAAAAGCGAGGCGATTTCATCCTCCAGCGCCAAAGCCACCGGCTGATTCAACATGTCGCCGACTTTGTCCAGATCAGCCTGTTGCGAAGAGGGCAGAACCGTCAGCAGATATCCCTCCCGGTTTCTGAGGACCACCCCCTTTGCAAGACTGTCGGGCGACACGAAGCTGACCCTGGCGCTTTCGCTTGAACTTCCGGTGCGGCGGTGCTCAATGCTGTCATACTGGACGCCGTTACTGCTGAGATATTGTTGGACTGAAATTGCGATGGCCATGATCTTCTCCCTTGCCCGTCGACGGGCGGTTTCACCCTCGGCGATGGGACCAGAAGAATCAGTGTTACAGAAGCCGTACCTCAGTCAATAAGACCCAAGTCTGTACATGTGGGCCGCGACCAAGGAGCTTCAATCTCCTACGGTCATCCGCCGCTGTATTCCATTCAGAATACTCTCATCGTCTTGAGACTGCAAATCGACGAATCCCGCGAAGCCAAAGACCGCTGCTCCGGCCATGACATCGAACCCGCGCGGTGCCTGAGTGTCACTTGACCGTTCCGAGCTTCCCACATTGACACCGTTCACAGCGGAAATTGACATCCCAGGAATCTCAAATTGTTGGATGACAGGTTGGAGCCCGTGCCTACAAGCGCCAAACCGGCAGAGGTGTTAGTCAAGCTTGCTGTGAAGCCAACCACCAAACGTTGCCGCATGGGTCCTTGATACCCGCCATTCGGTCTCCATGCGGACGGTCATTTGGCTCCATCAACGAAACCGCGCCGAGTTGTAGCGCCAACTCGTAGGTTTCGTCCGCGTTGTGCACAAACAGGTGCATCTGAGACATATTAATCGGGTAGTCGGCAGAGCTTTCATTTAGCATGATCAGTGAGTTACCGATTTGCAGGCGAGCATGCTGGATGCGTCCGTCGTCGTATCTGCTTTCCTTGACTAATGCTGCATCAAATGAAGCAACCAAAAACTCGATCAGCCGATCCGCGTTTTGGACCGTAAAATAGGGGGTGATCGTTTGGTGCCCTCTCGATGCATCGCCCCTGTCGTCCAACACAATCTCCCTCTTAAGCTCCACTCATGGTGGCAGACGCGTTAACGGTCTGCAATATTCACTCAGCCGCCATTCGACTTCAAGAACCCGAGCGGGCCGCGAATGTCTGCTTTGGTGCCTAACGTCGTCAAAAGCAGAATTCGGTCGAACGGCAGCTATGGGTCGCGAGCGTCAGTAGCTTGTGGTCTGAGTTGTCTGAATACCCAACGTCTGTTCAGAGCCCAAAGCGGATACTGATGGCATGTCGCGGGTGGGCCATCACTGGTGGCTCAGCTTATGAACCTGAGCGCAAATCTCCTTGCCGAAAATGCCTATTGTGACCAAACTTCCAAGACGATCCAATCTAACGGGGCGTGCAACCATCAATGAACAACCTGCAGGAAAAAGCCGAATGATCAAGATTCCCACAAAGCTCCAACTGCGCGGCGACCGTGTAGAGGTGGTGGCGACGGAGGCAGCTGAAATTGTGGTCGACATCTTCAATCGCTTGGGTTGTTCGGACGACACCAGCCGGGCAATCACCGAACATCTGATCGATGCCAACCTCTGTGGCATGGAGAGCCATGGTGTGATGCGTGTGATGCAGTATGCCGAACGGATGCGGAATGGCACCATGCAGGTCGGCATCCGGCCCGAGATTCGCCAGACAGAAACCGGAGCAACAGTGGTGGACGGAGGTATGGGGAACGGAATTCCGACCATGAAGCTAGCCTACGAAACCGCCATTTCTTTGACTGCCGAGACCGGAATGGCGGCGATCTCGATCCTCAATACCGGGCATACCGGGCGTCATGGCGCCTTTGCTGATGATGCCGCTTCCAATGGCTTCCTGACAATTTGTACGGGGGGCGGCAACCACCGGGTGCACGGCATGGTCGCACCCCACGGTGGTGCCCGCGGCATGCTTCCGACCAACCCATGGTGCATCGGCATTCCGGGTGGAGAACGGGGGCCTGTGGTGATTGACTTCGCAACCGGAAAAATTGCCGGAGGCTGGATCTACGCGGCTCGTTCCGCGGACGCACTTCTGCCGGAGGACTGCATCATAGATCGGGACGGCAATGCCACGCGTGATCCGCAGGACTATTTTGATGGCGGCGCGATCCTGCCCATGGGCGGACACAAGGGCTTTGCGCTTTCACTAATGGCCGAACTGATCGGCGAAGCAATGCTGGGACCCTCGTCACCCGAGTGCAACTGGTTCCTCATCGCCATCGACACGCGGAAGTATCGGCAGCCAGACGCTTTGAAAGCCGCAGCAGAGGAGGTTCTCGCCGATCTCCGGAACTGCCCGCCGGCCCCCGGTTTTGAACGCGTAGAGATCCCAGGCGAACGCGAGCGAGAGCAGCGGCGCCGGAGCAATGGTGTCATAGCCGTTCCTCAGGAAACATGGCAGCAGGTTCTCGAACTGTCTGAGAATCTCAAAGGGAAGTAAGTTCAGATGAAAATCACAGACATCAAAACCTATCTCGTTGAGGCACACCGGCGGAACTGGGTGTTTATCGAAGTAGAAACCGATGAAGGGATCACGGGAGTGGGTGAGGCGACAATCGAGCCCTTTGAGCGCACGATGGTTACCCTCATTGAAGACTACAAGCGGACAGTTGTGGGCAAGGATCCGCGGGCCATCGAATTTCTATGGGAAGACCGGTACCGGGGCCAGTTCCTGCGCTCCGATCTCCTGGTCAACGTCGCGTTGAGTGCAATTGAGATCGCCTGTTGGGACATCAAGGGCAAGGCCCTTGGCGTGCCATGCTATGAACTCTTCGGGGGACCAGTACGCGACACCGTACCGGCCTATGGCAACTACTGGTTCATGAAAACTGAAATGGGAAAAACCAGCGTTGGTCAGTACGCAGAGAGCGCAGCGCGCGCAGTGGATAACGGGTTTCGGGCCCTGAAGTGGAGTCCGTTTGGCTACGCCGCGCATTCCATGACGCCGGAACAGGAACACATTGCAGTTGAATGCGTGCGACAAGTCCGGAAGGCAGTGGGTTCCGACGTGTGGCTGATGGTTGACGCGCATGGCCGATTTGACCTGCCACAAGCGCGACGCCTAGCGAGGCGGTTCGAGGAGTACGACCTGTACTTCTTCGAGGAACCACTGCCACCTGAAAATCTGGATGCATTTGTCGAACTCAAGCGCAGCACCACGACACCGATTGCAACCGGCGAGCGCTACGTTGCCCGTCATCAATTTCGCGAACTACTTGAGAAGTATGCGTGCGACTACATTCAACCGGACGCAATCTACACCGGTGGTATGAACGAGTTGCGCAAGATTGCGATGATGGCCGAGGCCTATTATTGCCCTGTGATCCCGCACAATTGTAATGGACCGGTATGTACCGCCGCCACCATTCATGCCTCCGCCTGCATGCCGAACTTTCGGATTATGGAGTACATCCCGGTGCCCGAACGCGCGGATGTGCTGGTTGAACCTTTGGTAATGAAAAACGGGGCATTTGAACTCCCGACAAAACCCGGCCTTGGAGTCGAATTGAACAAGGACATCTTTGATCAATATGTTTACCGGCCACGGGACCTGGACCACTATTCCGCTGAGCGCGAAATCGTGCTGTAGCGCCGATGGCGCCGGCATGCCTTTGGCGGTGCCATTCGGTCCGAATTTCGCGTCGCTACCTTAGCGGTTGCACAAAGTCAGCTAAGTCACTTTGTCCGCATTGCTGCGGTTGAGCTGAAGCTTGGCGGGAGACATCCGAGCCAGGTCATCGAACGGTTGCTCAGAGCCCAGATCAACCAATGCCGCTCAATGAGTGAATGTCTCCTGTCGTCTCCAGCTGGTCTTGCGGTTATCATCTAGCCGCAATTGTTGGAGCATGTCATCCTCCTCGGAAAGGACGGAGAGAAAGATGATCGAACGCCTCGACTACGTTGCAATCAATGGCCCTGCCATCGCCAGCATGGCAAAGGCAAAAGGTGATATGAAGACCATAGACGCGAAGCAGAGGGCGATGATCGAACTTCGGGTCTCCCAGATCAATGGTTGCGCATACTGCGTTGACCTCCACACGATGGAAGCGAGGAAAGCTGGCGAAACAACACAGCGGCTCGACTGCCTCACTGTTTGGCGTGAAGTATCGTTCTTTGATGACGCGGAAAAGGCTGCGCTCGAATGGGCAGAAGCTGTAACATCAATCGCGACCACTGGAGCGCCCGACAATTTGTACGCGGCACTTTCAGAACATTACTCCGAGGCAGAGATTGTCGATTTGACCTTGATTATTGCGCAGATGAACGCCTGGAACCGGCTGGCCATCAGCTTTGGTCACCTCCCGAACGCTAGATCTCAGTAGGCTATGGAGGGTACCCGAAAGCTGACACTTGTTAAAGCGCAGCGAATGCTCACTTTGTCCGCGAAGCTGACTTCAATGGTTTGAATCGCCATCCTGATCGTGTGCTTGCTGCCGGCAAGATCGATCGCAAATAGGATATCAGGTGCAAGGTCAGCAATAAGCCGAAAGCTACAAACAGTGATGAGTGCGCTCATTGAAAACCAAGGTCCGCACTGAGCCCTTTTTCCTGTTCGTTTCCTGTCGCGGGTTGACGGGCCAGTTCCCAATGCCCGTTGAACAGTCTCGCTGCTGAGGCCCGTCGTAAGATGAGCCGTCGCAAAGTTATTTACTGAGTGCGGCTGGCAATGTCGGACTTAGCTGCAGTGGAAAACCTCTCCCATAAAGGACCACTGCTCCCCTTCCGCCCCGGATGCTAACGGTATTTGGCAAGGGTCGGTCAGTTTCCACCATCGCTGCGTTTCAGGATCTTGTGCCATTCGCTCCATGTCGGCTTCAAAATCGTCGCCGTGATATTCGAAATAGCCAAACAGCAGATTCTCTGGTTCGCGTAGAAAGATTGAGAAGTTCCGAATGTTGCTGTCAGCAATTTGCGCGAGCACGCCGGGCCATGCAGCAGCATGGAGTTCCTTGTACTCTTTGATCTTTTCGGGACGAATGCCAATCATCATGCCCATGCGTTGCATCATCGTTCGCTCCTTCCTTTGACGACCCAAGGCCGCCAGAGGCGCGGTTAGGCGGTCATACTGACCTTATGTTCCTGCGCCTCAAGCTTCGCAATTGCGTTCCAGTCCCAGTCGATGCCGAGGCCAGGTTGGTCGGATGGTATTGCTTCGCCGTCCTTCACAATCATTGGCGAGCAGGTAACGTCGTCCAACTGGGGAATATACTCCAATGTAGGCGCATTGGGCACGGCGCAGACGAGTCCGACATGCAGTTCCATCAGAAAGTGTGGGCAAATGGGAACATTGAATGCCTCGGCCATGTGGGCGATTTTCAACCAAGACGTAATACCCCCAACTCGCGCAACATCTGCCTGAACAATCTGGCAGGCACCCTTTTCAAGGTAATCCTTAAACTGGCTCAAACTGTACATGCTTTCGCCCACCGCGATTGGTACGCGCGAATGCTGAGCAAGCATCTGGTGTGCGCCGACGTCATCAGCGGGCATAGGTTCCTCGAACCAGTGAACACCAAAATCTGCAAGCATGTGAGAGCGGCGGATTGCTTCGGCAAGATCAAACGACTGGTTCGCATCGACCATGATCCGGAACTCTTCACCAACTGCGTTTCTCACCGCAGCGAGTCGGTCCCGGTCTTCAGCAATTGAGGGCTTTCCAATCTTTATTTTGGCACCTGTGAATCCTGCTTCTTTCATGGCAACTGCATCAGCAACAAGTGCCTCTTTTGGAAGTTGCAACCAACCGCCTTCGGTCGTGTAGAGTGGCACGGAACTTTTGACGCCACCCGCCAGACGCCAAAGCGGAACACCAGCGCGGCGGCAGCGCAGATCCCATAGCGCTGTATCGATACAGGCGAGCGCGAGTGAGGTGATCGGCCCAACAGACGTTGCGTGTGTCGAAAATAGCAGGTCGCGCCATATGCCTCCGATCTCCTCGGCCTCACGCCCCATCAATTGGGGCAGCAATGTTTCCCGCAGCAGGCTGATAATGGCCGGGCCTCCCGATCCAATCGTGTAGCTGTAGCCGGTTCCCACCTCGCCATCGGCATCTGTTATGCGAAGGATGGGTGTCTCCTGACTGAGGAACGCCTGAATCGCATCGGTTCTTTCAACCTTGGGCCTCAGGTCGACCAACGTCAGATCTAACTTTTTGATAACCGCCACGCTCTGGCCTCCTTTTAACGGTTCAGCCGAACTGCATCGACATGGCTGCAGCAACACCGTGCAACTTAGCCAGTCCTTTGGACCGAACGATGCAGGAATAGCCAGGCAGGGACTCCATTCCGGCATTGCTTGCTTTCAGCTGACCGTCATCTGATTGCATCTGCATGATCGCTCCTGCCTCGACATCAGAATGCGTCTCATCGAGAGCGCCGGATTGTCGATCCAAGTCGAGCCCCTTCTCACTTCCGGCAACGATCATCCGACGATGCCCGGGGTTTTGAAAGGGGCGCAGAATCACGTCGGGGACAGTCCAATCACCGTACTTCCGTTCGAAATGCTGATCAAAGAAGTTGGTCTGATGGGAGTCTTGAGACACACCTGGATTGAGATGCAGCACAGCAATCGCCAATGGACGTCGATCATGCAGAAACCGGTGTGCGGGCTCTCTCAAAACCTGGACGTCAGATGCCGGCATCGATTTCCAACCGATAGGCCATTGCGGCGTTTTCGACCGCGATCCCAGATTGCTGTTTGGCAGGAAGCTCAGCGATCAATCTGCGCGTCGTGTCTATGATCCGCTCGTAGGATGCCGCCAGAAGACAGACTGGCCAGTCCGACCCAATCATGCAACGCTCAGGCCCGAAAGTTTCAATCACGTGATGCGCATAGGGCTTCAGATCTTCAAAGGTCCACGCATTCCAGTCGGCTTCCGTTACCATACCCGATAACTTGACCCAGCAACTGGGCGATGCGGCTGCAAGGTCGCTAATAAGACCGGCCCAGGGCTCCCATCCCCCTTGGGCGATTTCGGGCTTGGCTATGTGGTCGACCACCCAGTGCATATCCGGCATTTCCTGCACCGCTTTGATGGCTGCGGGTAACTCACGTGGACGCAGCAGCAGGTCGTAGGTGAGCTCGCGATCTCGAATGGCGGAGAGCCCACGCTGCACGTCCTGGCGCAGAAGCCAATTCTCATCTTCCTCGTCATGAACCTGGTGGCGTATGCCAACAAGAAAGGAGCCACCTTTTCCGGCCTTCAATTCTGCGATCTGGTCAGAAACGCCGGGCGAAGTCAGGTCAACCCACGCCACAACACCACAGATCAACGCGGTGTCTTCCGCAATAGCGAGGAACTCCTGCGATTCCTCGAAACTGCTGATCGTTTGGACAAGGATCGTCCCGGTAACACCCGCTGGGCTGGTCACAGCCGTCAGATCACCGACGTCAAATCGACGTCGGATCGCATCAAGCTCTTTCGTCATCCAGGGATAATCTGTTTTAGACGTATCCCAGAGATGATGATGAGTGTCGATCAGAGGAATCATTCTGCGGCCTCCTCATTGGATCCGTGGATGTGATGCATGATCCGCTCACTGACCAGATCATAGTTGCGGTCATTGACGATCTCGCCTCGCAATTCAAACTCATCCATGACGAGTATCCTGTCGGCAACGGTAACCATTTCTGGCATATCGCTGGTAATGAGCAGGATTGAAGTTCCCGAATCCGCGAGCTCACGGATCAGTTCGTGGACATAGGCTTTGGTTTTGATATCAACACCGACTGTGGGTTCGTCAACGATCAGAATTTTGACGTTTGCGGCCAACCACTTCGCGACACTGACTTTTTGCTGGTTGCCGCCCGACAGGTTTCCGACAATTTGCCGCGACGATGGTGTGCGTACTTCAAGCTTCTTGAGAACGGGATCAACGGAGTTTACCACCGCCCTATCCGACAAGAGCCCAAAAGCATTCTTAAGGCGCTTCCAGACCGTGATGCCTGCATTTTCGAGGACCGAGTGAATCAGGATCAATCCCTCACCTTTCCGATCCTCGCTGACATATCCGATTCCGTATTGATGCAGTGCATCCGCGACAGAACCGATTTTCGCGATCTCGCCATCGATCCTGATTTCTCCCGATGTCACGTTGCCAGCACCAATCAGTGCTTTTGCCAGCTCGGTACGACCCGAGCCAACAAGGCCGTAAAGCCCCAGTACTTCTCCTTTGCCAAGCTGGAAATTAATATCGCGATGCCCATCCTGTGTTGCAACATTGCGGATATCGAGCGCAACCTTATCGCCGGAAATGTCTCGCTGGTTCCACTGCGGAATTTGCTCGCTTCTTCCAATCATGAGTCGGACGATGTCCTGACGGTCCAGGCCGTGCAACGCACGACTTTCGCACGCGTTTCGACCGTCACGTAGCACCGTAACTCTGTCACAGATTTCCTGAACTTCTTCGAGCTTGTGGCTGACAAAAACGAGGCTCGCGCCGTTCTCCCGCAAACGGTTCAGAATGCCAAACAGCGTTTCGGTCTCATGCTGGGTCAGGGACGCGGTTGGTTCGTCCAGCAATAAGATGCGCGTATTCAGAGACAGGGCCTTCGCGATCTCAACCAGCTGCATTCTTGCGACATTGAGTTTATCCACCTGGGTTTCAGGCCGGGCGTCGATTTCCAGCAGATCCAGCCATTTCTGAGCGTCCGCATAAAGAGCCGGATAGTCGATCCTCTGTAACGGCTTTGCACTCAACCGTTCAAGGAAGATATTCTCAGCGATAGAGAATTGCGGGATCAGATTCCTCTCCTGATAGACAACACCCACGCCGCTTGAGATGGCATCCCGTGTTGTATGCGGAGAGAAAGGTTGCCCATCTATCTTCATCACACCACCATCCGGACGATGAACTCCGGTCATGATCTTGATCAAGGTTGATTTCCCGGCGCCATTTTCGCCAAGAAGCGCATGGATGGAGCCCGAAGCCAGCTTCAGATTGACTTCATCGAGTGCGAGCACCCCCGGAAAGACCTTAGTGACGTTACCAGCTTCGAACACCGGAGCTTTCATATTCCAGCAGCAGCGGCCTTGCGCTGCCCCCTGACTTCGCGGATCCGGTTTACGCCGACGGCCCAGAGTATCAATCCGCCCAGAACGACCTGAACAAGAAATGGGTCTATGTTGAACAGCACCAGGACCTGCGTGATGATGGCGACAATGGCAACACCACAGCATGTGCCACCGACACTGACCCTCCCACCCGTCAGAACCGCACCTCCAATGATCGGTGCGGCGAAGCTGAGAATGAGCCAGTCGTCACCGATACTGGGTTGTCCGAGTTGAAGCCGGGCCACGAGCATTATCCCGGCCATCGCAGCGAGAAGACCCGAGACGGAATGGGCAAACACCACAATCCGGGGCACCGAGATGCCGGACAATTCCGCCGCGTGTGTGTTCCCGCCCACAGCCAGAACCGAGCGGCCAAGGGGAAGTCGAAACAGCAGATACCAGAGCGCCACTGCACTGACGGCGAATGGCAGGACGAGCCAGGGGATAGGACCCAAAACAGTGGCGTTGCCGAGCCATTTTACCATCTCCGGAACATCGTAAAATGGCTGTGCTTCCGTGATTCCCAGATTAAATCCCTTGAACACCGACAGCGTTGCCAGCGTGATGACAAAGGCTGAGATGCCGGTATAGGCGCACAGCAATCCATTGGTCAGTCCGGCAAGCAGCCCGATCCCGAGGGAGAGAACCGCAGCAACGGGCCAAGGCAGGCCCCACACCTCCATCATGCCGGCGAAAGAAATCGCCGCCAGTCCACCGATTGCACCAACAGACAGATTCATCTGACCGATGGCGATTATCACCATTTGAGAAAAGGCGACGAGTGCATTGACCGAAATGGCCAGCAACAGAATCTGAATATTGAATGGCGATAGGAAGGAGGGCTTCAACGCCCCGACTATGACAATTGCCAGAACCGTGACAGCGAAGGGGCCAAACCAGTCCTGATTCCACAATTCACGCTTCATACCAGTTTGTTCCTCGCCAGATAGGAACGACGGGCGAGATCAAGCAACACCGCCAGAAGCAGCAATAATCCAAGGTATGTCTGGATCCAGAATGCGCCCACCTGCATCAGCAAAAGCCCGCCCGTGAGCATGGTCACGAGGAAGCCACCCAGAAGCGTTCCCAGCACGGAAACCCGTCCGCCGGTCAATAGCGTTCCACCCAACACCGGAGCCAGAAATGCCGGCAACAGCCAATCCTGACCAAGTTGCCCCGCCATCGAAGGGATTGCCGCGCCGGTGCGCGAGACCAACATGAAGCCCGCGATGCCGGCAAGCATTCCCGACAGGGCATGGCACCAGATGACCATGTTGCCAACATTGATGCCGGACAGTTCCGCCGCAGCGGGATTGGCGCCCGCAGCAAGTATCTGTCGTCCCAGCGATCCGAAGGTGAACAGCACCCAGAGCAGAACACCAACCACAATTGTCATCAACAACATTGGCGGGACCACGCCCCAAAGTTTCATTCGCCCGAAACCGGTAAAAACCGGCGAAATTTCGCGGTAGGACTCGGCCTGGGTCAAAAAGATCATCATCCCGAACATGATGCTCATAGTGGCAAGCGTAATGACAAAGCTGTGCAAACCGCTTCGAACGATTACAACACCGTTCACGGCTCCCAAAAGCCCGCCAACTGCCAGTCCGCCCAAGGTCGCAAAGACCCAGTTCATGCCAGCGGCCTGCATCAGCCACCCGCAGGCCATTGCTGCGCAGACGCCTATGGCACCGACAGCAAGGTTGAGGCCGCCGGTGACGATTACAACCATCATCGAAAAACCGATCATGATATTGACCGCCGACGTTCGCCCCAACGCATAGAGGCTGAATTTGGAAAGAAACATCGGTGAAACTGTCCAGAACACTACCGCGAAAACAACGATGAGTACGATCAGACCGAATTCGTTGCTCAGCATAAAACGCTGAAGCGGACCCAGTTGGCGGCCCTGTTTAGGCGCCGCCTCCGGTACGGCTGCGCTGTCGATTTCAATTCCGGACATTGTCGACTACCGATTGCCGTGGGTTGGGAAGATGGAGGGGCAACGTTGCCGCCCCTCCAGAACAATTGTTAACCGCAATTGAGATACTTGCCTTCGAAGTCCGCGAAGATATCCTTGGTAATCTTCTGCATCGACCCGACATAGTTGTCGACGGCGTCCGCGCCGGCAAATACGGTTCCGCTGTCAATAAATTTGTCGGTCAAGGCAATGGACTTAAAAGGGGCATCTTTCTTCACCGTGCAGCCAGAGCGAAGGCGATCGGCGGCATAGGAACCCAGATAGCCTTGTCCGTAAGGATTCTGCAGCATGGTTCCATGGACAAAACCGTCCTTGATCGCACCCAAAACGACTTCGTCATGATCGATGCCAACCATCTTGATACGCTTGTCGCCAATTTTCCGCAGTGCGTTGGAGGCGACAACCGCAGGCACCCAAGCTGTGGTTATTAGGCCGTCAACCTCACCGGCATGAGCCGCCAAATAGGCGTTGATTTTTTCTTCAGCCGGCTCCGGCGCGTCAATATCAGCGATGACCTGAATGACTTCAGCGCCGCCTTCTTTCGCAGCTTTTTCGACCGCATCGATCCTCAATTGTGTGTTCGGATCAACAAGGAACCCGGTGAAATGGGCAATCTTGGCGCCCTTGGGGAGAACTTTCAGAAGCTCTTTTGTCCCAAGATAAGCCGAATTGCCAGTATCGGTCCCCATGCAGAATACGGCCTGGGAGGGATCTTTCAGACAGCCGGCCAACGCCATAACCGGCGCACCGGTGGCTGCCAGTTCGTCAGCTATTGCGACGGTGCCAACCGGGTCGCCCGGGAATACCAGGAATGCGTTGTAACCCTGGGTCACAAGACTTTCGAGCATCTGGTTCTGCAGACTCAGCTCCCACTTCTGCGGAACCTTGTAGTCAGCGCTGCCCAATCCAAAATCCTTGGCGGCGTCCTTTCCTGCCTGCTCCCAGGCAGCAAAATACGGATGGGGTCCACCCGGCACCAACGCAACCCGAGTGCTCGAATCAGCCATTGCCGTGTTTGCTGCCATGGTCAATCCCGCCACGACAGCACCTGCTGTTGCTATTTTTTTGATGTCGATCATTTCCCTAAACCTCCTCCGAGTTTGTTGTCACGATGCCTCAACGTGGTATTGTAAGACTTGTATGGTAATATACATAGTGGAGACGATCAAGCCAAATTGTTGGAAGGAGCCGAGCTATGAAAGATCACGATGGCCGCTTCGTCATTTTGACTGGAGCGGCCGGAACAATTGGGAGAGCCACTGCCCGCCAGTTGATCGACGACGGGCATTTCGTCATTGGAGTGGATCTTGATGGCGACCGGTTAGAGGAAATGGGCGCTCAGATTGAAGAGAGATTTCTACCGCTGGCCGCTGATCTCGGCTCGGAAGACGGCATCATTGAATGCTGCAAGCGAATCCGAAGAGACTATGGTCCAGTCAGAATCCTGATTAACAATGCGGGGATAATCAGCACAGACAAGTTTCTTCAAACATCGCTCGCTGACTTGAGAAGAACCATGGCCATCAATTTTGAAAGCGCTTTTCTCATGAGCCAGCAACTGCTGCCGGGCATGATCGATGCCTGTGAGGGTCGCGTTATCAACGTGTCGTCGTTTGCCGGTCGCTCGGGCGGCCTGCTCGCCGGCACAGCCTACAGTCTTTCAAAAACTGCTGTGATTGGTCTGACCTTCGCTCTGGCTCGTGAGTTTGGGCCTCGCGGTGTGTCGACCAACGCAATTGCTCCGGCTTTTGTTCGTTCTGACATGATGCGCAGCGCCTTCAAGGCGCCGGGTGATGAACAGAATCTCACCGCTTCGATCCCGCTAAAGAGGTTGTGCGATCCAGAAGAGGTTGCCAGCGCAATTACCTATCTGGCATCAGATCTCGCCGGCTTCATCAACGGCGAAGTGATCGACATCAATGGAGGGATTCAGTGCGATTGAGGTCCGATAAGATGTTGTTAAAGCTCAAAGTATTCCGGATGCTCCTTCGCCGCATCCGCAATCAGATGATTGGCTCTGCGCAGGTGCAGGGTCATTGCTGACAAGGCTGCTGCCTCGTCACGTTTACAAATGGCCTCCGCAATATTGCGGTGCTGCTCCAGAATGGTGGGGGTCTCGCGCTGTGATCTGATCGCATAACGGAACCGGTCCATATGCATCTTTACACGCTGCACTTCCGGCCAGATATCAGCAAGCCCGCAGTGAACTGCAATAGCTGCATGAAAGGCTTCATCGGACTCAAAAAAAGCGTTCTCGTCCTTGAGCTCCGAATGGACGGACTGGAGCCTCAACTCGCGATCAAGCGCCTTGCAAAGTTCCGTGTTGTCTTCCAGTTCAACAGCTCTGCGAACCAGGGCCAGTTCGAAGGCCTCCCGCATGAACTGCGACTTGCGAAACTCGGCGGCCCGCATCGGCGCCACGATTGTGCCTCGCTGCGGAACGATATCAAGCAGCCCGAGATTCTCCAGCCGAAGAAACGCTTCGCGAACAGGAGTGCGGCTCACACCAAGCTTCTTCGACAGCTGCACCTCGGACAGCTTTTCGCACGGCCTGATCTCCAGCTTGAGTATCATCGCGAGGATTGCGTCATAGACGCGATCGGTCATGGATTGGCCGACAATCTGCAGTTTTAGATTTTCTGAAACGTTCATCCATCCTGCCTTGCATCATGATCACCTTTGACGCAATAGCGTGCGAGTGATATTGACATACTAATATACACTGCGCCCTTTGCAAATGGAATTGATCCTGTCAGAGACGAGAACGATGGTTGAATTAACGCAATTGGGAATGGGGTGTGCGCCCATTGGAGGCTTGCTCGACAAGGTAACGCACACTGATGCCATGGAGACTCTGGAGGTCGCGCTGAACAGCGGAATCCGGTATTTCGACACGGCTCCATTCTATGGATTCGGATTGTCCGAACGCCGGGTCGGCGATGCGCTTCGTGATCATCCCGATACCATTGTTTCGACAAAAGTTGGTCGCCTGCTCGCCAGGGGGTCCTGGGAAAACCCGAGCGAGCACGGATGGCCCGCCGCCCTGCCATTTCACCATGTCTACGACTACGGCTACGATGGTGTCATGCGATCCTACGAAGACAGTCTTCAGAGGCTCGGCATGGACCACATCGACATTCTGTTTGTCCATGACATCGGTTCGTTCACGCATCCTGATCCAGCAGAAGAGGCACGTCACTTCCAGGATGCCATGTCCGGCGGATACCGCGCACTGAATGAGTTGCGAAAGGCTGGAGATATCAAAGCAATTGGCATTGGTGTTAACGAGATCGACGTTTCGCTCAGAACGCTCGATCATGGCGACTGGGACGTCTTCCTACTGGCCGGACGCTACACTCTGTTAGAGCAGCATGCGCTCGACGAACTGTTTCCGAAATGTGAGCGCAGCGGAACATCAATCGTCATCGGCGGCCCCTACAACAGTGGCATACTCGTCGGGGGCAATACCTGGAACTATGCGGAAGCTCCCGACGAGCTTACGCGCCAGGTAGCCGCCATCAGGAGCATCTGTGACCGTCACCAGACACCCTTGCCGGCTGCGGCGCTGCAATTCTGCCTCGCCCATCCGATTGTCCAATCCATCATACCCGGCGCCAGAAATTCGCGCGAATTGCGCCAGTCCATAGAATGGATCAATACGTTCGTACCTGCCGAGCTTTGGGCTGATCTGAAATCAGAAGGCCTGCTGGCGGCAGACGCTCCGACGCCTGTGCGGTCTGGCAAATCTGACCCACCGCGCCCGATCAAAACGGCTGGGGAACCTTCTTAGTCTGCCCAGTCCTGTTCGGCCTGTTATGCGTCTTTGGTGGAGCGTGCGACAAACCAAACCGAGCCGGTAGCTCTGCGATACGAGTTGCGCTGAACGGTGACTTCGTCCGCAAGCGCGTCATCGGACATTCCAAACTCTATCCGACTTTGAATGACCGGTTTGGCGAAACCGGCAAGAGAAATCTGACGCTGCTCAAACGGTCGTTTTGGGCCGTTTGTCGCAATTGCTTGCCCTGCCGGGATTAGTGAGCTGCGTCTTCAGTTCAGCGGCTAGCTCAAAGAACCGTTCCCTGATTTCCTCGGCATATGGATTGTCATTCTCTATTGCTTCGAACACTTCGGGAGCATCGTTTTGGACCATCAAAATTGATTCAACGAGCAGATCGAAGCTCTTGGTTGTCATGCGCGATGGCAAAGGCTTCATATTCAGCAGAACTTTCGCGATGAGATGTGTGAGACCTTGCACAATTGCGGCGTCTTTGTCGTGATCCATTGGCGTAGTAAAAATGACGTCTAATCCAAGAGACTTCCTAAGAAATGCAGCAGTTGCCCAGTGTTGATTTCCTCGAATGGGGCACAGAGCAATTTTCAGACCCCGGATACCATTCTTGGCACTTTGTGGGCCAAACAACGGATGTGTGGCGACTATATTGACATGTTCGGGCAATAATCGGCGCATGATTTCCGAAGGCTTCACTTTGACTGAGCCGACATCAACAACAAGAGCCCCAGGACGACACGCCGTTGCAACGGAGCTGACCACGCTTTCAAAACTTGAAACCGGTGAAGCGATCAGAACAACATCGCATCGTGCAGCACCTTTGAGCGATATGAAGCGTACATTGGAGCACTTGGCGTTTGCAGCAGGGATGGATGAACGGTCATAAGCAAAGAGCTCAAAATGCTCTTGAAGGTGCTGAGCAACCAGTTGTCCGAATGCACCAAATCCAATGATACCGAGCGACTTCCTGCCGGACCCACTATCAGTTTTCTTCATAATCGACCTCTCAATTTGCCACCCGGCACAAGGTCGATATTTCGTCAGACCGCTGTCAGGGCAGCGGATTAACGATGATGACTAACCCGCAACTATTGAGGCTGAGGGTAATAGTTCAGAGCTGAAAAGAACGACGTCATCATGGTCAAATCAATAAGGCACAAGCACGAATTAAGTCAATTGAGTAGCAACACCGAAGATCAGACATCGGCTCAAAATGCAGCCTTGGTCAGTCTGGGCTCGAAGCAGTCATTGCCTCGTTCCAGATCAGTCAGCCATGATCCTGGTCAGATGCACTTAGGAACGAGCGTGTATCTCGCCGAAGGGCGCCCACCCTTTTGCGAGCAGCCGCTCTTTGTACAGAAACGTCTTCTGCGTAGCCGGCGTCACAGCAGCAGCTATACAGGTACCCCCGCATCGGCTCTCCGTCATACTCTCCTGCGCCAGGAAGGTCGCGTGATACGCTTGAAGATACACCGGGGACAAATTCTTGCTGTTGTTCGCGCGCGCGTACCTACTTGTTTTTCTGGACCTTCTGGACCTCCATGGATCACCAACCAATATTTCCACACCCAGCCAAGCCCTGCGAAACGGGCCTCTCGTTATCTTGCAGAGCCTGAGTGTTAGCCGTCGCTTTATGGACCTTCTTTTGGACCTAGGCCCACTTTTTCTGGACCTCGATCAGCGTCTAACCGGGTCCATCCGGTTGTGAAAAGCCCCCCCGCAGCGTGGCGCGATCTGAAAGCGCCCATCGTTAGTGGGTGCCTCTACGTAGCGAATGATTCGAGGCGATAAATAAGACCAGAAAAATCAGAGCGAGTCCTGACAACACCAAAGGAGTTGAACCCCCACCATCCCCAGAGACCCAGGGTCCCTAACTGAATGACAGTTTGAACATGGGCATGTTTCCAGCTGTAGAGTTGGCCCACAACGTCAACCGGCATCAGGGCGCATTCGTGACCGGTAGTTTGGATGCTGCACTGTCTGACCCACGTCTATTGGCCGAGGTTTTTCTCGCGAGCACTTCGGTCATTCTTTGGGGGCGGGTCAGCGCGCCAGCTGGGCTCCAGACTCTGCGCCACATCTATGATGACCTGCCGCAGCCAGGCGTTCAGAGGCGAGCGATCAGCCGCCGCGGTCCAGTACATGTTTACCTCCACGTCGATTTCCAACGGGATATTGCGCAGCACCAGCTCCGGCCCGGCAAAGACCCGCGCCGATCGGCTGGCCATAGTCGCGATCAGGTCCGTGCCCCGCACGTAGTGCGATACCATGAACCCATCATAAGTGGTGGCGAAGATATTCGGTGTGATTCCAAGCTCCTGCAGCCGCGGAATCCAAGCCTGCTTGAAGCCGGGCACGTTGCCCAACTCAAAGCTGACATGGTCCGCCGCCGCATATGCCTCCAGCGTCAGTTCGCTGTGACTGAGGGCATTCTGCGGGTCCATCAGAGCGACTTCTCGGTCCGAGAAGAGGTGCTGACGATAGACACCGTTTCCCTCGAACGCCACCGGCATGATAACCAGGTCCGCGTTCCGATCAAACAGCGCCGCATCCACCTGATGAGGCGGATCAACGCGCAGCTTCAGTCCCTTTGCCTCGCGCCGCAGTCGCTGCGTCACCGCGGGCAGAATGGCGGTTTGTACCAGGAACCCCGTTGTGATGGTGATGGTGCCCTCTGCGATAGACGGATCAAACGCCGCCCCGGTAGCAAAACGATCCGCACCAGCGAGAACCTCCTCGGCGAACCGCACAGCCTCCACGCAGCGCTCTGTGCACGCAATCCCGCCGCCCTGGCGCACAAAGAGTGGATCGTTCAGAGCGCGCCTCAGCCGGTCAATGGTATAGCTGATCGTCGACTGTTTCACGTCCAACTCTGCCGCAGCCTTCGAAAACGAGCGCAGCCGGTGGACGAGCGTCAGGGTCAGCAGCGAGGCAAAGTCTATATTCAGAAGGTCTTTCTCAAGGTTCATCAGGCATATCTATTTTTTCGATGGACAATATCTACTATCACGGATTGCTCGATAATGCGATGGATCGTAACGTTCTGAATATCCCAGAACGAGGTATCAACGCCATGACTTACATATCCGACACCGCCTTTATCCCTCTGTCAGAGCCGCAAGACCACACCGATGACATCCGCAAGGCACAAGCCTATTTCGAAGCAAAGGAAAATGCCGCTGATGTGATGCTCTCAACAGAGCCCAGAGTTTTGGGAAGCGCTCGCTTGGCGCAGCTCTTGGGCGTTACCACTCGTCTGCAAAGGGAAATCTCGGGCTAGTTGTTGACTGCTGCCAAATCGCTCGTCGCTGCACATTTAGCCCCACGTGAATTGGGGGTGTGGATTCAGGAGCAACCTGTTCAGCTGAATGGCGGCTATCAGGAAATCGAAATGAAAAATGTCGCCGTCGTCGATTGTCGGCTTTGGGCCGAAATCTACAAACAGCGGTGAGTGCGCTCATTGAAGGCCAAGGTCCGCACAAAGCCCTTTGCAGACTCGGCGACAGTGTCGCTAACGGAATGTTTCGTAACCGCTCAACAATCTACAAACGATCTTCCGCCCTGGCGTACATTGCGCATATTCAGGGTACCTGCGCTAACCTGAAGCCAACAGAAACATTTTCGCGGACGCATCAATGGTCGGCAGGTCGTCACCAGGTCAACACACGCAACAACTGATACTCGCTGCCGAGCGCGAGGCTCAATTGGTTTCTGCGATTGCCAGATTGGTAATCATAACAATTGCAATTTCAATTTTTTTGTTGGCAGGAGGGATCAATCTTCCGGTGGCCCCGGTCGTTCTGACCTATCTTGGATCCTACACTCTGGTTTCGATCACTTCTGCGATTTTCTCAAGCAAAAGATTTTTCAATCCCTGGCTGAGTTTAGTATTCACCGCAATTGATGGTATTTCACTGGCGCTGCTAATAGGATTTGCCTTGCGGGTAACCGGGTCGCCCATGAGCTTACATGGCGCAGTACCGGGTTTTGTGTTCATATTTTCCATTCTGATATTGGCGACCATGCGCTATACGATTGGCCCCACGCTGGTGGCGTTTTTCAGCTTTGCCTTAACCTGGTATCTGTTTTCGCTCATTGTCGGCGATGGAGCCTTGAACGGAGCCACACCATCAGGTCCGGGTGCTGGTCCAAATTTCTTTTTTGGAACCGTACAAAATGCTGCGCGATGGGGATTTTTGGGCATAGCCACTATCCTTTGTCTGCTGGCGGTAGTGAGACGGCGAAAAACTCTCGAAGCGGCCATTGTCGCAGCCAATAAAACCGCAAATCTCTCCCGTTACCTACCTGACAGAGTCGCGAATGTGGTCGCAGAGCAGGGCATTGATGCACTGGCTACAGGCCAGCAGCAAAACGCCACCGTTATGTTTGTCGATATCAGGGGGTTTACGGGTATATCAGAGCAGCTGAAACCCAAGGAACTCAGCGATTTGTTGAGTGAGTTTAGATCTATCGTCTCCACAGAAGTAGAGGATCATTCTGGAATTATCGACAAGTTTATCGGTGATGCTGTGATGGCCATATTCGGTGTGCCCGATGAACAACCCAACAACGAGGATCACGGCATAAAGTGTGCATTGTCCATCTTAAACAAGATCGAGGTCTGGAATGAAAAGCGGACAGAGAGGCTTCAGCCCGAAATTCAAGTAACCATTGGGGTCCACTGTGGGATGGTATTTGCCGGCGCCGTTGGCACTGAGAATCGCATGGAATTTACGGTCCTGGGCGACACCGTAAATATTGCTGCACGTCTTCAAGAGGCTGCCAAAAATACCAACGCCGGATTGGTTGTGTCCCAAAGTGTATTGGACAGGTCTGATCATCTATCCGATGATAACAAACCATGGAAAGCCTTGAAAGACAGCACAATTAGGGGACGTATGGGAAAAATATCCCTGTATGAATTTGCCGAACCTTCAAAACACGATGACGATTGATGCAATTTCCAACTAACTAAAAATTCCGTCCTCTTGGTGTCGTAATTCGCCGATTGGCATGAGATCAATTATGTTGTCTTGTCCGCTCATCAAGCCTTCAGAGGAAGCGCCGTTTGACCGGATTGAGCTCAAATTCGACCTTAAAGGTTGGTGGCAAACTCAGCGAAGCATCAGAAAGGCGCCGGCCAGAAGCAGGAGGGCTGCTGCAATCCGTGACGAATCGATGCTTCTGACAGAGGCATCAAATAATCCGAAATGTTCAATAAGTAGTCCCACTAGAAGCTGACCGACAACAACCAATGTAATCGCTGATGTTGCTCCCAGTTTTGGAATGGTTTGACTTAGCGTCAGGTACAGGACCAGTCCGAAAAGGCCACTTCCCAACATGTACCA
Source organism: uncultured Rhizobiaceae group bacterium (assembly GCA_938044775.1). Lineage (GTDB taxonomy): Bacteria > Pseudomonadota > Alphaproteobacteria > Rhizobiales > Rhizobiaceae > Pseudahrensia. The sequence continues at coordinate 63,842 of CALIOE010000005.1, read as the reverse complement.
AGGTAAGTGCTTCCATTCGCTAATGTTTTCTCCGCCTCGAGCTATCAGCAATGCAAGCGACGCGACCGCCCCACCGAGGTGAACTATGAAACTCCCAGCAGCCCCACCAATTCGATTGCCCATGGAACCAGCGATTTGAGCTTGCGCACCGACAGCGAAGCCACCCACAAGACCTATTCCTACAACCAAGAGAATTTCTAACATAAGCGCCTCTCCTTTTTGAGTTGCGGTAACTGTATTGATCTTCACTCAATGGTACGAGTGCATATCCAAATGACGGCTTTGTCCGCCCAGCCGACATTCGCTCGTCCAATCCCGGGGTGACAGCGGTGCGCACGCCTAAGCAGTCGAGAATAGCTGCAGCCCTTGCGACGTGTTTTTGTTGACCGCGCGACCGACACGCCATGAAGTCAATTCGTTTGCCCGATCGAGCAGTCAGTTTCCACTACTTTGAGAATTCTCTAAAAGCTTTGTGATTTCGCGTTGATTGCGTGCCTTGGCATGTTCAAGTGCGTTCACTCCCTCATTGTCGCCAATCGATAGGTCGGCTCCGGCATCCAATAGAAGGCCGACAATCTGCTGATACGTCGCTCCGCCATCGCCGAGGATCACTGCCTCCAAAAGAGCGGTCCACCCGAGCTTGTTAATCTGATTGATATCGATGTCAGTGGTCAGGAGATAGCGGACTACATCGACGTGACCATGGTGCGCAGCGGGGGTTAGTGCAGTTCCTCCGTATCGATTCACACTATTCAAATCGGCTCCCGCCGCGACCGTCATTTTCAGAATTTCTAACTTTCCCTCGGCCCCAGCATATAGATAGGGACTGTCATTCAGGCGATCCCTTGCGTTTACATCAGCACCGGCGTCGATCAGCAGTCGTGCTGCATCAATTGCGTTGGCATAGGTGGTGATGAGTAGAGCAGTCCTTCCATTCTTGTCCCTGCTGTCGACAGAAACTCCGTTGTCCAGTCCTTGCTTTAGCGCTGCAATGTTGTTTGAAGATGCGGCTGCTAAAAAGTCATTGATCATCGAAGGCTCAGCAGCTCGTTCTTGAGCAAGTACTTGAAGATCGATGGTCGCAATTGGTGATCCAAGACCTAATGCAAGTGCGACAGCCAAGAGCTTTCTTGTGGGCGGTGTCATTCCATCACCGACACAGTTTTGGCGCACCCGCATTGTCGCCATCTCGTCCATAAACCATTTGGCCAACTCCCGCCCAATAAGCTGCAGCCTCGCACATCGGACAGGGTCGTGAAGAAGAATACATTATTGCTCCGTTCAAATTGCGACTAGCCAGGCGCCGTGCGGCATCCCTGATGGCCGCCATCTCGGCGTGTCCGGTTGGGTCCTCATCGATTGTGACCCTGCTCCAGGATTGACCAATAATCACTCCGTTTCTCACCACAACTGCGCCATAAGCTTGGTCACCAAGTTCAATCGCCTTCTGACGCATCTGAAACGCACGTTCGATAAATGCGGAGGCGCTTGCTTTTGCCGGTTGAGGGATTGGCTCAGCGTTGGTTGTTTTGGTACTGGCAGATTTCGAGTGTTGCGTACCCAAGAACAGAGCGGCCGTGCCCGACGAGGCAAGGAGCCACCGACGCCCAAAAATAGGTTGACTTGGTCGATCTGCCATTCGAATCGAGCGTTCCTCCGGTGCTGACTTTGCCCATGTCGTTTAACCGGACTTCGGTTTACCGATTTTGTCACGTCCAGCAATTTTCCTGATCAAGCCTTCAAATCCAGAATTTGATTCCAGCGAGGCTTCAACGCCGACACAACATGAGCTGAGGTCACGTGCAGATGCGATCTTCTCGCTGAGAAAAACAACTTGACCAATATCTCGTCGATCTTTGGTCGCTGGGTATTTCTTGAATGCCATTGATATCGCCAGACCAATTGAACGGATTGGATCATACGGCTCCCAATGAAGGGATGTGCTCCAATCAAGATTACGACACTCTCACAATCTTGTAAAACTTCTTTAATCCAAATCTCGCTAACCCAGTTTCCGCGACCATGTTGGCGTTGTTCCAGTGATTGTTTTGGGCACATCTTTTGTCCGCCGAACAGGCGTCGCGCACGGAACATTTGAACGGAATGCTAGTCGTCACTTTGTCCGCTTAGCCGTCATTCAACTTCAGAAACCGGTGTGGGCCGCGAATGTCTGCTTTGGTCTCTAACTGCGTCAAAAGCAGAACTCGGTCGAACGGCAGCTATGGGCCGAACGTGTCTGCATGGTCTGCCAATCCTGTTGCGATTGTCACGGATATGAGTGGCCGAGCGGTTACCAGAGGCCTATCGCAATATGGTGACCCAAGGTTGTAACGGCGCGACAGCTCCATCTAAGCCGTTCAAACAGATACTGAAAGCATTTTTGGGAATGGTGGAGCTAAGCGGAATCGAACCGCTGACCTCTTGCATGCCATGCAAGCGCTCTCCCAACTGAGCTATAGCCCAGCTCTTTGTTGCCTGCCGCTTGGGAGCGGCACGCGCGGATGGGAAATTCGTCACTTCCCGGAACAGCGGCGTTCTACGAAAGCGCCGCTCGAAATACAAGTCCAAAACCGCGGTGGATTCAGGACATTTGCATCAGGCCCGCCCGAACCGGGGACTAAGTCTCGTCGTCATCGTCAGCGCGTGTCGGGATAATATCTGCAAGATTGTCGTCGTCTTCATCATCATCTTCAAGGAACGGACCATCGGCCTTGTCGTCGTCGTCATCCTCGACTTCGACATCTGGAATGTCGTCGGGAATATCATCGCCGTCGACCGTGTCATCGTCGTCATCATCTGCATCTTCAAGGCTGATGATCTCCGGACCGTCGGCCACAACGACATCATCCTCATCGTCGGCCTCATCCGCCTTCGGCTTTTCGGCTTCTTTTTCCGGCTTGGCTTTGGCGGTTGTTACAGCCAGTTCAAAGACAGCGGAGCACTTTGGGCACGTGATCGGGTCGCGATTCATGTCATAATATTTTGCGCCGCAGGAAGGGCAAATGCGCTTTTCGCCTAATTCTGGTTTTGCCAAGGGTCTGCCTCGTTTAGCCGGGTCTGCAGATGCAGGAATTAACGTGGAGGCGTGGTGTCGAACCGGACGACCCGCCTTTGAATGCGATGCTCTAGCGTCCGCTCTCGCATGTGTCAAAGGGCAAATGGGCAACACAGCGCAGATTTAAAAAGCCCTCGCCCTGCCAAGATTGGCGGTGACAGGTTGTTTCAAACCCGTTAGACAAAAAACGCCTACGCCAGACCGCCTCTCGACAGCCGAAATACATGGGATCTCAAGCACATCCGGTTCACGACCACGAACCCAAACCTCTGACGTCATCCCCCTGTGATGGACTCTCCGGCATGACGCGCGTGCCCGGCGACAAATCGATATCTCATCGCTCTTTGATTCTTGGCGCCATCGCTGATGGCGAGACCCGGATTGAAAGGTTGCTGGAGTCCGATGATGTCATGGCAACCGCTGGTGCCATGCGCGCGCTCGGCGCCCACATCCGCAAAGAGGATGATACCTGGCTGGTAAGCGGCATGGGCAACGGCTCATTGCTGGAGCCGAATGAATCCCTCGATTTCGGCAACGCAGGCACCGGATCCCGTCTGACGATGGGCCTGGTTGCCCCGTATGATTTTCCGGTAAACTTTGTCGGCGATGCGTCGCTCTCGAGCCGTCCGATGGGGCGTATCCTGGATCCGCTGCGCGAGACCGGCATGCAGGTAAACGCCGCGGAGGGCGACCGTCTGCCGTTAACGGTCCACGGCGCTCCGCTTCCTGTTCCAATCACCTACCGGGTACCGGTCGCCTCGGCTCAGATCAAGTCGGCGGTTTTGCTTGCCGGCCTCAATATTGCCGGAAAAACCACTGTCATTGAGCCTGTGATGACCCGTGATCACACCGAAAAAATGCTTGCCGGGTTCGGTGCTGACATTGCGATTGCAACCGATGACGACGGGACCAGGCACATCACGGTGACCGGACAGGTGGACCTGAATGCACAAAATATCACCGTTCCGGGCGATCCGTCTTCCGCAAGCTTTGCCGTGGTTGCCGGCCTGATAACGCCCGGTTCCGATATCACCATCAAGGATGTCCTGCTGAATCCGACACGAACGGGGCTGTTTGAAACGCTCGTGGAGATGGGGGCAGACTTGTCGATCGAGAACCGTCATCAGTCCGGGGGAGAAGACATTGGTGACGTGCGCGTGCGCAGTTCGAATCTCACAGGCGTGACAGTGCCGGCCGAACGCGCACCTTCGATGATCGACGAGTACCCGGTTCTGGCCGTCGCTGCTTCCTTTGCAAAGGGTGAAACGCACATGCTGGGGCTTGACGAATTGCGGGTCAAAGAATGTGACCGGCTTGCGGTCACGGCACGCGGGCTTGAAGCGAATGGCGTCGATTGTACAGAAGGCAAAGACAATCTGCTTGTGCGAGGAGGGCCCGTTGCCGGTGGAGGTGTTGTGGAAACTCACCTGGACCATCGCATCGCCATGGCGTTTCTTGTCATGGGTATGGCCGCTGCGAAACCGGTGACAGCCGATGATATCACAATGATCGCCACCTCGTTTCCCCGGTTTACCGATCTGATGTCGTCGCTCGGCGCTCGGTTCTCGTAATGGAAAGTCCAAAGCTTCGCATCAAACGGCTGCCGCACTCACAGGGGCTTGCGCTGCCCTCCTATGCAACCAGCGGGGCAGCGGGTATGGATTTGCGGGCAGCTCTTGCTGAACACAGCCCTATCGATCTGGCACCCGGTGCACGGGCCCTGGTACCGACAGGCTTGCAAATCGAACTTCCGCCTGGTCACGAGGCGCAGGTCCGGCCACGGTCCGGCCTTGCTGTCAAACAGGGCATCGGGGTGATCAACGCGCCCGGCACGATCGACGAGGACTACCGTGGCGAAGTTATGGTTCCGCTGATCAATCACAGCCAGGAATCGTTTCGAATTCTGCGGGGCATGCGGGTCGCTCAAATGGTGATTGCTCCTGTGACTCAGGTCGCAATCGATGAAGTCGATTCACTGAGCGACACTGGCCGCGGTGGCGCTGGATTCGGCTCCACGGGGATTGACGGCTAAAGCCTTCAAAGCCTTGGGTTTTGGCCCATAAGAGCCTATGTTCAGTGAGGCTTTTCCGACGATTCGTCAGGGGAGCCCGCGAACCGGATAACACAATCCCCAGAGACCATAGCAATGAGCGACAAGCAGGAACTTACGCCCGAAAATGCGGCTTCCCTCAGCGAGGAATACGGGGCCGATTCCATCAAGGTTCTCAAAGGGTTGGATGCAGTGCGCAAACGGCCGGGAATGTATATCGGCGATACTGACGATGGATCAGGCCTGCACCACATGGTCTATGAAGTTGTTGACAACGGGATTGACGAAGTTCTGGCAGGTCATGCTGACCGTGTGACGGTCACGATTAATGCTGACGGTTCTGTCACCGTGACCGACAACGGCCGTGGAATCCCTGTGGATATGCATACAGATGAAGGCGTGTCGGCCGCCGAAGTCATCATGACCCAGCTCCATGCCGGCGGCAAATTCGACCAAAATTCCTACAAAGTCTCCGGCGGACTTCACGGGGTTGGCGTTTCGGTGGTCAATGCGTTGTCGGTAGCTCTTTCGCTCAGAATCGCCCGCAACGGGAAGTGGCACGAGATCAGGTTCACCCATGGTGTTGCAGACGCTCCGCTGGAAGTGCTCGGCGATGCTGGAGATTACACCGGCACCGAGGTGACATTCCTGCCCTCTACTGACACTTTCACCAATGTCGTGTTCGAGTATGACAGGCTGGAATATCGTTTGCGGGAACTGGCATTTCTGAATTCCGGCACACGCATCATTCTCACCGACAAGCGCGGAGCCGACGACAAATCAGTCGAGCTTTATTACGAAGGCGGGCTGAAGGAATTTGTCCGCTATCTCGACAAATCCAAACACCCTCTGATCACCGACCCGATTTACCTGAAATCCGAACGCGACGGAATCACGGTTGAGCTCGCCCTTTGGTGGAATGACAGTTACCGCGAAAACGTGCTTTGCTTCACCAACAACATTCCACAACGCGATGGCGGCACCCATCTCGCCGGATTCCGCGGCGCCCTGACCCGGCAGGTGACGGGCTATGCAGATGCGTCCGGTGTGATCAAGAAAGAGAAGGTTTCCCTAACTGGGGATGATTGTCGTGAAGGGCTTTCCTGTGTTTTGTCGGTAAAGGTACCTGACCCGAAATTCTCCTCACAGACCAAGGACAAACTGGTGTCCTCTGAAGTTCGCCCAGTGGTGGAAGGCCTGGTCAACGAAACGCTGAAAGAGTGGTTTGAAGAAAACCCCGCCGACGCAAAGATCGTCGTGTCCAAGGTTGCGGAAGCCGCTATGGCACGCGAAGCTGCCCGCAAGGCCCGCGAACTGACACGCCGCAAGGGTGCGCTCGACATCGCGTCATTGCCAGGCAAACTGGCCGATTGCCAGGAGCGCGATCCGGCAAAATCCGAAATCTTTATCGTTGAGGGTGACAGCGCCGGCGGCTCGGCAAAGCAGGGCCGCGATCGCAAGAACCAGGCGATTCTGCCGCTGCGTGGCAAAGTACTCAACGTCGAACGCGCGCGTTTTGACAAAATGCTGTCCTCCGAGCAGATCGGAACACTCATTACGGCACTTGGCACCGGAATTGGACCAGACGAGTTCGATCTGGCCAAGGCCCGCTACCATAAAGTCATCATCATGACAGACGCCGATGTGGACGGCGCCCACATTCGGACCCTGTTGCTGACTTTCTTTTTCCGCCAGATGCCGGAGCTGATCGCCGAAGGCTATCTCTACATCGCGCAGCCACCGCTTTACCTGGTCAAGCGCGGCAAGAGCGGACAATATCTGAAAGACGAGGAGGAGCGCGAAAACTATCTCATCGAGGCTGGCAGCGAGGAAGCCGCTCTGCATGTGGGAAGCGGAGAGGTACGCACCGGTGCAGATCTGCGCGAAGCCATCGACCGCGCCCTGCAGGTCCGCACATTGCTTGAGGGCCTTCACACCCGCTACGACCGTAGCATCACTGAGCAGGCAGCCATCGCCGGAGCTCTGAATGCTGAATTGATGTCGGATCGTGAGCGGGCAGCCGGCGCAGCTGAATACGTTGCCGTGCGCCTGGATGCGCTTGCGGAAGAAACCGAAAAGGGCTGGCGGGGTGGTCTGCGCGAAGAGGAGAATGGTGAATTCGCTCTTTTGTTTGAACGCACCGTGCGCGGCGTGAAAGAGGTGCATGTCATTGATCAGGCACTGATCGGGTCGAGTGCCGCCCGCGCGCTTGATTCATATGCGCCACATCTGCAGGAGCTTTATGCGCGCCCGGCAGCGCTCAGGCGCCGCGATGTGGAAACCTCGGTCTTTGGCCCCCGCGGCCTTCTGGAGGCCATTTTTGCAGCAGGCGAAAAGGGTTTGTCGTTCCAACGCTACAAAGGTCTCGGCGAAATGAATGCCGAGCAATTGTGGGAAACCACGCTTGATCCGGAGGCCCGCTCTTTGCTGCAGGTGAAGGTCAACGAGGCCGCCAAGGCCGATGAATTGTTCTCGGCGCTTATGGGCGAGGAGGTGGAGCCAAGACGCGACTTCATTCAGAGCAATGCCCTCAATGTGGCAAATCTGGACTTCTGATCACGAATCCGGCTTGGCTGCCGGGCTTAATTTTTCTGGCACAAATTGACTGGCAGCGGCAGATTTGAAAAATTCAATTGCCCGATCAATCGAGCCATATGTCGCCAGATCATTGTGCCCTGCCCCTGACATTTCGACAAACGCAGTACCCTGCGGAGCCAGTCCGGCCAGTCGCTTCCCATGTTCGAGCGGCACGACGTTGTCTTTTTGACCGTGCATGATGAGGATCGGAGCGGTCACTTTGGCGATCTGTAAATCTGACCTGAAGGCATGCTTGAGGAGTGGTGCGACCGGCACCCAAGGATAACGCCTTTGCGCAACAGCAAGCATTGAATCAAATGGCGCTTCCAGAACGAGCGCAGAGACAGCCCGTTCCGTCGCAAGCTGCACGGCCACCGCCGCACCCAGTGAACTGCCATAGAGGGCCACCGGGCCCGATGAATCTTGCTTCAAAAAATCGTATGTTGCACGGGCATCGGCAAACAATCCTTCCTGCGATGGTGTTCCCGTACTCCCCGGATATCCGCGATATTCCGCCAGCAGCACACCGAAACCGGCTTCCACCAGCAGAGCGCCTCTGGGTCGCTGATAGACTGCGGCGCCGGCATTGCCGTGGAACACCAGAATGGTCGTCTCTCCTGTCTTCGCCGGGTGATGCAAAGCGGCCAGTGTTTCACCATCGGAAGTGGTGATGGCAGTCTTCTCAAAATAGTCGTTTTCAGTTTCAGTAACGACAATCGAGGGCGGCCGAAAAATCAGACGATCCTGCTCCAGATACAACAATGTTGTTGCAACAATGAAGCCCGTCAGTCCAACAGCGAATACAGCGGCAATCAACCTCACAAGTCTCATGGTGTTGTGGTCTTTCCGCGTTCAGGCAACGAACCGCCGGACTCTCGCGGTTGCACGAGCGAAATGCCGATCAGAAGAATCATCATGGCCAGCCACAGCCAGGGAGACTGGATTTCGTCAAGAAACAGAACGCTGAAAACTACGCCAGCCGGCGTTACGATGTAGGCAACCTGGGAGGAGAAAACCGGGCCTGCCCTGCCGATCATCCAGATATAGCCCGCATAAGCAGCGATATGGAGAACGGTCTGACCAATGAGAGCCCATTCGGGGGCACCAAAACCGGCCCTTGGATCAATGAAGCCGTCCAGGGCAATGGTTCCCGGCAAAGTGATCAAAACACCCACAACAGCCGCTCCGAACAGGGTGACAAGCGGATTGGTGCCACCCAATTTGCTGACTGACAGGAAGTTCGCCTCAACTCCGTAGAAGAGCGGCGCAATCAGGGCGACCAGAACAAACAGAGCCTTTGAAGGATCCGGCAATCCGGTCTCGGGCAGCACAATCATTGCAATAGCGATTGCGCCTAAGATAACCCCTGACATGCGCAACGGCTGAAACATTTCCAGACGAAATATCAAAGCAATCAACAAGGCAAACATCGGTACCATCGCAATCACCAGCGCCATTACAGCGCCGGGCAGGTGAAACGCCGCCAGGTATGAAAATCCGTTGGGTATGATGGTCCCGACAATCGCAATGATCGCATAGAAAACGATGTGATCACGATCGACAGGAATGGTTTGACGCCTGAAATACAGGAGTGTCCCCAGCGCCAGCGCGCTCAACAACAATTGCCAGAATATCAGTCCCGTTGGATGGTGACCGGTCGACACGGCGATCTTGGTCAGCGGTATGGTGCCGCCCCACATAAGTCCAAAGAGGAACAGCAATATGAACAGCCCATAGCGCGACACGCGGTATTCTCCCAATTGGGCTGATGGATCAGATCCACGCCGCTGCACCTCTGCGGTCCACGAGCACACCGGAATGTGTTTTGAATACAGTCTGCGGGGTTAGTCTGATTCTTCCCAGCCGGCAGATATCATGGCGTTGAGCTTTGGTAAATTGCACAGAATCAGGGCACCGGTCGTCTTATCAACAATCCCGGCCCGCTTCATATTGGCGATTTCGCGGGAAACGACCTCACGGCGTGTTCCTATCCGGGCCGCCATATCCTTTTGAGTCGGGGGCGGCGAAATGCTGCGCTGATCAGAATGCCCCATGCGCGGTCTCGACAGGCGCAGCAGCTCGGAATAAAGCCGGTGCTTGGTCTGCAGGAAAGAGTGCTCCGCCAGCCGCAGGTTGAGCGAGCGTACCCGCTTCGCCAGAAGCTTCATCACCCGTTGATTCACCACGGGCTGAGTTGCCAGAAATTCCAGGAAAACGGCCCGGGGCATAATGCACATATGGGACCTCGACAGAGCTGTCACATTGGCCGATCGGCCGGACTCATCTATCGCGGCAATCTCCCCGAAATAGTCGCCCTCCTTCATCTCGGCGAGGATCATTTCCTTGCCGGTTGCTATGCGCAGAATAATTCGGGCATGACCCGAGACGATGAAACGAACATCACAGGTTTCATCCTCATAGTCGATGACGAGTTCGTTCTCATCATAGCTTCGCCATGCACAGCGGCGCGACTGGGTTTCAATCAATCCGGCGTCGAGCCCCTCAAACAAAGGGATATTGGACAGGGATTCCATTGGATTGGTTCTTTCGTACTGCTCGGCCCCGTCGAATTGTTGTTCAGGTCCGCGAAAACGTCAAGCGACCATCCGGCTGCGTGGCGCAAAGAGCATTTACAGTGTCAAGCCACTCACAATATCGGGGACCGCGGCCCGTTCGGACTTTTAGGCCCCGTCGTCCAGCAGTGAGCTGACTTTTCGCTTCGATAGCGCAATCGCTTGTGCTTTGACAGGACCATACCCGCGGATCTCCATCGGTTCTGACAAGACTTTTTCCCACAATGAGGCATTGTCCTGCGTGAGCTCGCGGATACATCGGGCCATCAGCTCTTCGAACCAGACTATCAGCTCACGCTCCTCCCGGCGTTCCCGCGAATAACCAAAAGGATCAAGCGCCGTGCCCCGTAAGCCCTTGAGTTTCGTCAGCAAGGAGAACAGCGGTCTCACCCCGGTTCCAAAAGCTCGCTTCCCAGGACGGCCCCGGGCATCCTTGCTGCGTGCCAGAAGAGGTGGCGCGAGATGATGCTTGACTGAAAAATTGCCGTCAAATTGCTTGGACAAACCGTCAAGAAAAGATGCCGTCGAGTGCAGTCGCGCGACCTCGTATTCGTCCTTGTAGGACATGAGCTTGAACAAAGATTTTGCAGCAGCAACAGCGAGCGCACCGGATCCCCTGTCGGCGGTGTTTTGAGCAAAAGCCGTGACACGGTTTTTATACCGTCGCGCCCAGATGGAATCCTGATAGTCGCACAGATATTCAGTCCTGCGGGCAACGATGGTCTCAAGATCCGTTGGCGGGTCCTGCGAGCGGATCAGATCCCCGGAGAGTGCTTCGGGTTTCCACGCCATGACCCGACCAAGCGTAAAAGCAGCCTTGTTTTTCTCAATGGCAATTCCGTTGAGTTCTATGGCGCCCAGGACCGCCGAACGCGACACCGGAACGTGGCCCATTTGCCATGCAAACCCCAGCATCATCACATTGGCAAATACCTGATCCCCGAGCAGCCTGGCAGACGCTGCATTTGCGTCGAATGTGTGAACGTTTTCCCTGCCCGCCGTCGCTTCTATGAGCTTTCTGCGGCGATCAATCTGCAAATCGGCATCACGCCGCTGCACAAGATCACCCGTCGGCATGACAGCACTGTTCAACACCGCCCTGGTTCCCGGCCGGTAGCAGAAGGACGCTTTGGGGGAAGAGGAGACGACAAGGTCACATCCGATCAGCGCATCCGCCTGGCGGCGATCGATCCTCACTTGATTGAGCTCACCGGGAGTGGCGGCGAGACGAATATAGCTCAACACTGAGCCGAATTTTTGAGCAAAGCCCGTGAAGTCGAGGACACTGGCACCTTTGTTTTCCAGATGTGCTGCCATGGTAATCAGCGCTCCTACAGTGACCACACCGGTGCCGCCGACGCCTGTCACCAGAAGGTCATAAGGTTTGTCAAGAACACGAGGCTCGCAGTCCGGCAAACCAACGGCAATGCGTTCGAGATCCAGATCAGCACCCTGTTTGCGTAGTCGAACATCGCCTTCAACAGTCACAAAACTTGGGCAAAATCCGTCCAGGCAGGAGAAGTCTTTGTTACAGTTCGACAGGTTGATCTGGCGCTTACGGCCAAATTCAGTCTCCAGCGGTTCAATGCTCAGACAATTCGATTCCACCGAACAATCGCCACAGCCTTCACAAACCAGCGGGTTGATCACCGCATAACGCGCCGGATCAACAGCCTCTCCGCGTTTCCTGCGACGGCGTTTTTCGGTGGCGCAGGCCTGCTCATAAATAAGGACGGACACTCCGCTGACCTCGCGAAGATCTCGCTGGACTTGATCCAGCTCCCGTCTGTGGTGGATCGTGACTCTGCTGGGAAAATCGGCGCTGGAGAACTTTTCCGGATCATCAGAAACGAGTGCGATGCGTTCGACGCCTTCGGCTCGACATATGTGAGCAATCGCCTGCACACTGACCGGCCCATCGACTGGCTGACCGCCTGTCATGGCGACTGCGTCATTGTAAAGGATCTTGTAGGTTATCGTGGCATCCGCTGCGATTGCCTGCCGTATTGCCATTGAGCCGGAGTGATACCAGGTCCCTTCTCCCAGGTTCTGAAAGACATGGCCGTTGCTGGTGAATTTTGAAGAGGCCGCCCAGTTCACACCCTCTCCTCCCATTTGAATGAGCGAAGATGTATCCCGGTCCATCCAGCTGGCCATGAAATGACAACCAATTCCTGCAAGCGCTCTGGATCCTTCCGGCACCTTGGTTGATGTGTTGTGAGGACATCCAGAACAAAAATACGGGGTCCGGTCGGCACCCTCGACCTGCAGCCGGATTGCAGGTTCTTCGGTCAGCCGGATTGCCCGCTGCAGGAGACCTTCTTCTGGAAAGACGCGGTCCAGTCTGCGGGCGATAAGTGGGGCCAGCTGGAGTGGCGACAGTTCGCCTGTCCATGGGATCAGGCGATCACCATTCTCGTCGTTCTTTCCGACCATGCGCCCCGGTTTGTCGCCCGGCCAGTCATAGAAATATTCTTTGAGTTGACTTTCAATGATGCCGCGCTTCTCCTCGACAACCACGACTTCGGTTTTGTCGCGAACAAAATCGAGCGCCTGTTTGCGTGCCAGCGGCCACACCATCCCAACCTTGTAGACGTCGATGCCCATTCGTCTGCAGGCAACCTCGTCCAGACCCACCAGACGCAATGCCTCCATCAGATCGAGATGCGCTTTGCCAGTGGTGACAAATCCAAATCGGGCGTTCTCAGTGCGGTGTATCAACCGATCAATCGGATTGGCATCTGCGAACGCAAAGACGGCGTGCTTCTTGTGCTCCATACGCTCTTCAATTTGAGGTCCGGGTAAATCAGGCCAGCGATAGTGCAGTCCTGAAGCAGGCACTATAAAATCCGGTTCTACAAACCTGCGATCCGCCCGCAGGTCGAAAGACTGGCCGGATTCAACTGTCTCTGAAATGGCTTTGAAGCCAACCCACATGCCCGAGTAGCGCGACAGCGCATACCCGTATTCACCGAATTCGAGGTATTCCGAAACAGTTGCGGGATTGAGAACCGGCATGAACCAGGACAGAAACGCCGCATCCGACTGATGTGGCATCGAAGACGAAACGCAGCCGTGGTCGTCGCCCGCCACGACGAGCGCACCGCCACGGGGTGACGAGCCATAGGCATTTCCATGTTTCAGCGCGTCGCCGGACCGGTCAACGCCCGGTCCCTTGCCGTACCAGAGACCGAATACGCCATCGACTTTTTTGTTTGGATCGCTCTCCACCTGCTGCGACCCAAGCAGGGCCGTCGCAGCAAGGTCTTCGTTTACCGCAGGCTGAAACTCGATTCCGTTGTCGACGAGGCGCTGCTTCTGGCGCCAAAGCTCCATGTCGAGCCCGCCGAGCGGCGAGCCGCGGTAACCCGAAACAAACCCGCCGGTACTCAACCCGGCCAGTCGATCACGTCTGGCCTGATCAAACAATATCCGAACCAGAGCCTGGGTTCCGGTCATGAACACCCGACCGGTTTCAAGATTGTAGCGGTCTGAGAGTTGGTAAGATTCGAATTTCGGCTGATGAATCGACATAACGGCTCCTCGCAAGACAGGCTAACCCGATCGAGCAGGAAGAACTTCCCTATTTGTTCACATCTAGCCGAATATCTGGTAGATTCTCCCAATACTGGCGCAACGATGACAGGATGGTTCAGCATGGCGGAACGTATGACAATTCACAACGAGGACCGTCCGCTGCTCAATGCGCTTCAGGCCGATGGTCGAATATCCAATCAGGACCTTGCAAATACGGTCGCCATGTCAACATCGGCCTGCTGGCGCCGCGTTAAGAGTCTGGAGCAGGCCGGCGTAATCGAGCGTTACGTCGCGTTGCTCAACCCGGAAGCGTGTGGCCTCACGTTTCATGCCATGGTTCATGTTGTTCTGCACCGGCATCAGGCCGCCCATGTTCAAACCTTCATCGAGAAAGTCCTGACCCGGCCCGAAGTGCTGGATTGTTTTGCAACGACAGGCGATGCCGACTATCACCTGCGCGTCCGGTGCCGCGATCTCGAGGCCTACAACACATTCCTCGAAGACTTTTTGTTTGGGTTTGAGGGTGTTTCAAACGTCAAGACAAATGTGATCCTGAGGCAACTCAAACACCAGACAGCTTTATCGCTGTAGAACACCCCAGACCGAATCTTAGGAGCCAACTTCGGGAGAAATACCGGCACCTGTCTAATAAAACTTTACATAAAAAATCGAAACACCCTGTTTTCCAAGTATACTTTCAATTTTTTACATTTAAGTCGGCGGTACTTGTGCGAAAGATCACAGACTTGGCTCGCCTACACTGACAGTTTCCTCATGGACCATTCCTGTGCCCCAGATTCAGGATGGCCGGCAACGTTCCGCATACATCGCATGCCCGCACCGCAGTCACACCGGTGTCGGCACAACCAGTTGCACTCACCCCCATGAGGAGACAATCAATGAAGATCCCCCATTCTGAACCAGAAGTATCCGGCTCGGCTCGCGCCCGCATGGCCAAGCATATCCGCACGCTGGCGCTGGAGATTTCGCGCCTGCATCCGCAGGCGATGACCAAGGCCAACGGCGAAGAAAATGACCATGGCTTTGCCGGAGAGGGTCAAAAGGCAACCTATCCCGCCAACTTTACCAAGGGTTTGTTGCACGACAAAAACGGCTTGCTGAAAGAGGCCGCAGACTACCGCTGTTTTGTCACCGCGATCAACTCGCATGACACCTCACTTTTTGAAAAGGACGTCGTGACCGCCTACGCTCATGAAGGCGATGGTCTCTTCAATTGTCACATCGATGGCGAGCATAACAGCAGTGAAGAGGTCAAGTGGCGCGGCTGGGAAAGCCCGCGCTCCGGACACGTCTATGAACTGGAAGGCCCTGATGCAGGTGCAGTGGGTATGGCACCGGCGCCACGTACCGGAAGCAGCGAGCTGGCCGCGGAGATGGCCGAAGTTTATGGACTTGCCCTGCTTCGTGACGTGCCATTTACCGAAATCTGCACTGGTGGCGGAAAGCGCCTTTGCGCCTCCGACCCAAAAGCCAAAGAGGCTGTCATGTCGGCCAAACAGGTTGTCGACTGTCTCAATAAGATGCCATTTTTCAAGGGGCATCACATTACCTCGTCCACGCCCTGCAATACCGATAAAACGGGCTTAAACAAGTTTGAACGCAATCGACGTTTTGCCCGCACCCAGTCTCTTGATGCGCCACTGACGCCACAGACTGCATTTCGCGGCTCCACGCCCGGCGCTCTTGTTGGCCCCTATATCTCACAGTTCATGCTGATCGGGACAGATTCGATAGCAGGATCAGGAGATGGCATTTCCAACTTTCCGGGCGAGGACAGCCAGTTTGATCTGCAAGACGGCTTCATTCCCTATGGTTCGCTCATCATCGACCAGCGCACCATCACCCACAAAAACTGCCTCGACTTCATGACTGACTGGTCGACTTGGCTCGACGTTCAAAACGGCGCCAACTTTAAGTCCGGCAACAAATGGGAGCAACAGCGCCGGTTCATCACCACGCCACGCGACCTGGCAACTTACGTCCATTTTGACGCGCTTTACGAGGCCTATCTCAATGCCGGCCTGATCCTCCTGGGAATGGGCGCCCGGCATTCCAAGGGGTTTCCCGAACCAAGCCCGACCGGACACCGCGATGCTTTTGCCACCTTTGGCGGCCCCCACATCCTGTCGCTGGTGACAGAGGTGGCCACCCGCTGCCTGAAAGCAGTGCGGCGTCAGAAGTTCAACTACCACCGGCGCGCGCGCCCGGAAGCTCTGGGCGGACGGCTAAGCCTTGTCGCAGTCGGAAACGGAAGCAGTCTGGGTTGTGCCGAGGACGCCTACCAGCACACGTTCGCAGAGATTCATGAGTCGATCCGCAACGGTGTCATCAAGCACAACGGACACCAGAACACCGATCCCATGATCACCATGCGAGGCGTCATTTGCGATGAGCCATGCCTGCCTGAAGACACCGACGAAGACGGGTTTAACGACGGCAATTTGCTGCTGCCCATGGCATTCCCTGAAGGCTCCCCGATGCACCCGGCCTATGGCGCCGGACATGCAACCGTCGCCGGCGGGTGTGTGACAATGCTGAAGGCATTCTTTGAAATGTTCGAAGACTGCGACAGCGGCGTGGAGCGGCCGCTCAGGGACAAGGACGACAACCCGATCGTCTATGTTCCAAATGACAACGGATCGGCTCTTGTCATGGATGACAAATTCGAAGGCTGCCTGACAATCCAGGGCGAACTCGACAAGCTGGCAGCCAACATCTCGATCGGTCGCAACATGGCAGGCGTTCACTATTATTCCGACTATTACGACTCGCTCCGCATGGGCGAGAGGATCGCGGTCGGCATCCTGATGGAACAATGCCAGACCTATGGTGAGACGGTGGAATCGACCTTCAAGTCGTTTGACGGCGACATGGTGACGATTACCGCCGAAGCCGGGGCAGCACCCTCACTCTACGTCATGGACAGAGATGGGGCGCGTGTTTCAACCGAGGACTGGTGGCTGCGCCACACGGTTGGACAGGCCTTCAATGAGGACATGTAGCGACAACAGGGCCGCCTTGGAACAGGCGGCCCCCACCCTGTCGCAGGAATCAAACCCCGCTCTGGTGAGCGAAATCGGCTCCTGAACAAACGCATTCATCGCAGAGCCAGGCCACTTGTGGGCCGGCAGTAACGCGCATGAAAGCACTGAAGAACTCCACACAAATGTATTGGTAACTCCCCGGCAATTGCTGTCGCCTCCCGGCTTTGTGAAAATCCGGAAGTTCATGTAGCATGACCAGTGGAAGGATTGACGTTATGGGCTCTGGTCCGAGTCACTTCGTTAATCGACACACTCTTTCTGGAGGAGCTCGATATGCAAAGAAAAATGTTACTGGCACTGTGCTGTGCCACCGCGATATCTACGTCTGGTTCGGCGGCGCTGGCCGCAGATGTTGTCATCGGCGTTCCCAACTGGCCATCCGTTCAGGCAACAGCTCATGTCCTGAAAGTAGCGATGGAGAGCAAACTTGGTCTTGAGGTCGAGCTGAAAAATGGCTCCAACAAGGCGGTATTCGAAGGAATGGATGCCGGGTCGATCCACGTTCATCCCGAAGCCTGGCTCCCCAACCTTGATCACCTCAAGCGACAATATGTTGATGGTAAGAAAACCATAAAAATGAATCCCAACGGCGCTGTTGGAACCCAGGCAATGTGCGTCACCAAGGGAACCGCAGAAAGAACCGGTATCACTGAGCTCAAGCAATTGAGAGATCCGGAGATGGCTAAGAAGTTCGATACCGATGGCGATGGAACGGGCGACATCTGGATCGGGGCGGACGGATGGGGCTCTACACCCATCGAGAGGATACGGGCCCATTCCTATGGCTACGATGCAACGATGACGCTCAAGATGATGGAAGAAGCTGCGGCACTGGAAGAAGTCGATAACGCGGTCAAAGAAAACAAGAACATCGTATTCTTCTGCTATACCCCGCACCACATGTTCACCGAGCATGATCTGGTGATCCTGAAAGAACCCGCCCATGATGCCAAACAATGGGTGATTGTTCAGCCTTCCCCGACACCAGGCTGGCTGGAGAAATCAAGCGCAGGCGTTGCCTGGGATGACGCCTCGCTGCACGTCAGTTACTCGGTTTCTTTGGAGGCGGCCCAACCCAAAGCCGCCGCAATGCTGGCAAAAGTGTCACTCGACACCGACACTCTGTCCGCAATGACCTATGCTCTTGCTGTCGAAAAACAGGAGCCGGCCGCCTTTGCAGCGAAGTGGGTCGAGGAGAATGCCCAGACCGTCGACAGTTGGTTCCAATAGTCGAGCCCGCTCTATCCGCTGAAGTATAAGACGAGTAGCGGCCTTCCGGGTTGGCCGGGCTTTGCGACGTTGTTGTGAATCAGCTGGTCGCCACGGTTCTCGACAACACGCCGCGGCCGGCTAGTCCGGCGGTGTGCCGTTTTGGTCGAGCACGTCGCCAACCAGGTACAACGATCCGGCAATCAGGATACGGCACTCAGATTCATGAGCGAGCAACGAGAGCGCTGCCGTGAGCGATGCTGCCGGACGTGCCGTCAGCCCACACTCTACAGCCTTGGCAGCCAGCTCTTCCGGCGAAATACCGGCGTCACTGGAAATGATCGGAACGGTTATGACGTGTTTCAGAAGCGATGCGAAATACCCCAGATAGCCCGCCGGATCTTTTGTGTTGAGCATTCCGCAGATGAGGATCAGAGGTCGGGGATCGCGCTCTTCAAGATCGGCCATGTGGGTGGCAATCATGGCAGCCGCTCCGGGGTTGTGGCCACCGTCCAACCACACGTCACTGTCCTGGGGCAGCAGGTCTTCGAGTTTCCCACGGGGCAAATGCTGCATCCGTCCAGGCCATTGAGCATTCTGTATGCCCTTGTCGATGGCGGCATTTGTCACAACGATGTCGTGACGCTCAGCAAACAGACGAACAGCCGCGATTGCGGTTCCGGCATTAGCGACCTGATGATCACCCGGGAGGCGGGGCAGAGCCAGGTCGAGCAGGCAGTCGTCGTCCTGAAACAGCATTCTGCCGTTTTCGCGCATTGCCTGATAGTCTTCTCCTGCGGTTAGTTTCAGGCATCCGTTTCGAGCCGCCTGCTGCTCGATAACAGCAAGAGCTTCGCTCTCTTGCGGACCGATGACGACCGGTGTGCCGCGCTTCAGAATACCGGCTTTCTCGAAAGCAATTTTTGCCAGCGTGTCGCCGAGATAGGCTTCGTGATCTATGGACACCGGAGTGATGACCGAAACCGCAGTCTCGGTCATCACATTTGTTGCATCAAAGCGCCCGCCGAGGCCGACCTCAATCAGGCAAACATCGGCCGGTTGTTCGCTGAACAGAACAAAGGTGACAGCTGTGAGAACTTCAAACACCGTAATCGGGCGGCCGCCATTGGCCTGCGCGACCCGGTTGATCGCATTGGCCAGCATGCTGTCTTCGACCAGTTGCCCGGAACCGTCTTTTCGGCCGATCCGGTATCGTTCGTGCCAGTTTACAAGATGCGGTGAAGTATGGACGTGGACTGCCAGGCCTGCTGATTCAAGAACGGAACGCATAAAGGCGATTGCTGAACCCTTGCCGTTCGTTCCCGCCACATGAATTACCGGCGGCAATTTGAGCTGCGGTTTTCCCAGCTTTTCAAGAAGCTCTGAAATGCGATCCAGCGAAAGGTCAAAACCCTTTGGGTGAATCGCCATGAGGTCGTCGATCAGTGCACCGGCAGTTCCCAACCCATCAATACTGTCGAGCAGGCCGCCACCGGTGGCCATGGCTATCAGGTGGCGACCGGTTTGGCGTCGGAAGGCATCATGCCTTCCGTCTGTTCAACCGGTTCCGCATTTGCGGCGTTTTCTGACTCTTGTTGCTGGGCTTCCTCGGACTCAGACTCGGCGACACTGGTTTCAGCCTGAGGCTCGGCGCGTCGGTCCCGCTTGAGCAGCAGCGACAAAAGGCTGCCGATCGTATCCTTCAATTCGGTTCGCGGCACCACCATATCAACCATACCATGTTCCTTGAGATATTCCGCGCGTTGGAATCCCTCGGGCAACTTTTCACGGATCGTCTGCTCAATCACGCGCGGCCCAGCGAAACAGATCAGTGCACCAGGCTCGGCAATGTGGATATCACCCAGCATTGCGTAGGAAGCGGAAACGCCTCCGGTCGTCGGATTGGTCAGAACCACGATGTAGGGCAAACCGGCCTCGCGGAGCATCTGGACGGCTACCGTGGTGCGCGGCAATTGCATCAACGAGAGGATGCCTTCCTGCATGCGGGCGCCGCCGGAGGCAGCAAACATCACGAACGGGGTCCCGTTTTTCACAGACTGCTCCATTGCTGCAATAATGGCCTCACCCGCGGCCATTCCCAGCGATCCGCCCATGAATTTAAAGTCCTGAACGCAGACAGTCACATCCATACCAAAGACTTTGCCGGAGCCGGCAATGATGGTGTCTTCACGGCCGGTCTTGCTGCGATTCTCCTTTAATTTGTCCGTATAGCGGCGTTCATCGCGGAATTTGAGTGGATCAGTGGCGACCGGAGGTTGCGCAAACAGTTCGTACTCACCGTCGTCGAAGAAAAACTTCAGCCTTTCCATGGCCGGAATGTGAAGATGATAGCCCGAACTCGGCACAACATATTGATTGGCTTCAAGGTCGGTGTGAAACACCATTTCGCCCGACTCGGGATCCTTGATCCAAAGGTTTTCCGGCATATTCTTGCGGCCGAGAAAATCAAATTTGGGGCGGACATAATTGGTGAGCCAGTTCATGGGAACTTCCTGTGAGGATGAGCCGTGCCTTCAATAGCTAAGCTAATATTATGACGGCGCAAGGGTGCTTTCGCCAGAAGGCGAATTTGTTCTTCCACACACTAGGACGAGTCAGGTGCGCGCACCTCGCACCCCTTCTGCGATCCGGGAAACCAGTTCCAGGGGCGCCGAAACTGTTTTGCTGGTTGCGTTGCCATCATCGAGACTGTCCGCAAGCGCTGAAACGATAGCCGAACCAACAACAACGCCGTCCGCAGCCATTCCGATGCTGGCCGCTTGCTCAGCATTTCGCACACCAAAGCCAACACAGATCGGCAGATCGGTCTTGTTCTTGATGTGCCGCACAGACGCCGCCACAGCTTCCGGATCGGGAGCCGCCGCACCGGTAATGCCGTTGATTGAAACGTAGTAGACAAAGCCCGATGTGTTTGTCAGCACCTTCGGCAATCGTTTCTCATCAGTTGTGGGCGTAGCAAGGCGAATGAAGTTTAGGTCTCGCTCCAGCGCCGGAATGCACAACTCGTCATCCATCTCTGGCGGCAAGTCGACAATAATCATGCCGTCCACGCCTGATTCCTTGGCCGTCGCCAGGAATTTCTCCGGTCCAAACTGGTAAATCGGATTGTAATAACCCATCACCACGATTGGTGTTTCATCGTCGGTTTCACGAAATGTCCGCACCATGTCGAAGGTACGGGGAAGATTGTGCCCGCCTTGCAATGCACGCAGGCCTGCAGCCTGAATGGACGGCCCATCGGCCATCGGGTCAGAGAACGGCATGCCGAGTTCAATCACATCGGCACCGGCTGCAGGCAGGCCCTTCATGATCTCAAGTGAGGTCTCATAGTCCGGATCGCCACCCATGAAATAGGTCACAAAGGCAGGCCGGTTTTCCAACGCCAGTTTGGCGAAACGGTTGGTCATACGTTGGGTCATGATTAGAGTTCCAAACCCAGTGCTTCGGCCACGGTGTGAACGTCTTTGTCCCCGCGACCGCAAAGATTCATCACGATGATCTGATCCTTGTTCATTTCTGGCGCCCGCTTGATGACCTCCGCGAGTGCGTGGCTTGGCTCGAGCGCTGGGATAATGCCTTCAAGTCGACACAAAAGCTGGAACGCCTCAAGCGCCTCCGTATCCATAATCGGCACGTATTCGACACGGTTTGTCTCTTTCAGCCAGGAATGTTCCGGGCCGATGCCAGGGTAGTCGAGGCCGGCTGAAATCGAAGCGCCTTCCTCGATTTGACCTTCTGAATCCTGCAACAGGTAGGTTCGATTGCCGTGCAATACTCCGGGTCGACCCGCAGTGAGCGAGGCACAATGTTCGTCCCCATCCAGTCCCTTACCACCAGCCTCGACGCCAACAATCTGAACATCGGTGTCGTCGAGGAAGGGGTGGAAAAGACCAATGGCGTTGGATCCGCCGCCGACCGAAGCGACAAGCATGTCTGGCAGCCGGCCTTCCATCTCCTGGATCTGCTGGCGGGCTTCCTTTCCAATGACTGATTGAAAATCACGAACCAATTCCGGATAGGGATGCGGACCAGCAGCCGTGCCGATCAGGTAATAGGTGTCTTCCACGTTGGTGACCCAGTCGCGCAAAGCTTCGTTCATGGCATCCTTCAGCGTTCCCGCGCCCGCGGTAACTCCTGTGATCTCCGCGCCCAATAGCTTCATGCGGAAAACATTGGGCGACTGGCGGTGAACGTCCTTGGCACCCATGTAAACAATGCAGGGATAGCCAAACCGCGCCGCTACCGTCGCCGCCGCAACGCCGTGCTGTCCGGCTCCTGTTTCAGCAATAATGCGGGTTTTGCCCATCCGACGGGCCAGCAGGATCTGGCCGAGGCAATTGTTGATCTTGTGACTACCGGTGTGGTTCAGCTCATCACGCTTAAAATAGACCTTTGCGCCGCCGAGATGATTGGTGAGCCGCTCAGCAAAATAGAGCGGGCTTGGCCGGCCAGTGTAGTGCTTGTTCAGACTCTCCAGTTCCGACAGAAATTCCGGGTCCTTTTTGGCATCTGCATAGGCGGCATCCAGCTCGAGGATGTTCGGCATGAGTGTCTCGGCGACGAAGCGTCCGCCGAAAATGCCGAACAATCCCTGCTCGTCCGGTCCTGTCTTGAAGGAATTGGGTGTCTGCACACTCATGAAACGATCTCTCTGATTGCCTGTCGCGAAGCTCTGCCTTTTTAGCGGAAGCAGGTGGCGAGAAGCGTCTTGATTTTGGCGGTATCCTTAACACCGGGAGCGCTTTCCACACCAGAAGAAACATCAAGGCCCAAGATGCTGTTATCGTCGCGGTTCACGAAGGAAATCGCTTCCGCAGCGTTGCCGAGATTGACGCCACCGGAAAGCAGTATTGGTGTCTTCGTTTTCAGACCCTCCAGCAACTCCCAGTCGAAGCGAACTCCATTGCCACCGGGCAAATCTGAACCTGCAGGAGGTTTTGCGTCGAGTAACAACACATCAGCAACTCCATCGTGGGCCGCCACCTTTGACAGATCAGAATGATCGCGGATGGCCAGAGCTTTGATGACCGGGAGGCCAAAACGGTTTCGCAATGATTTGACGCGCTCCGTCGATTCCGTGCCGTGCAGTTGCAGCATAGCGGGCTGCATGGTCGCTACGATTTCTTCAATAAAATCGTTGTCAGCATCGACCGTCACTGCAACCGTCTTTGCAGTTCCGACACCGGCGGCCAGTCCGGCGGCCCGGTCTGGCGAAACATTGCGCGGGCTCTTGGGGAAAAAGATGAACCCCAAATGCGTCGCCCCGCCGGCTTGTGCAGCGGTGACCCCCTCGGGTGTGGACAGGCCACAGATTTTGACATCGATGCTCATTAAGCCGGAGGTGCCATGAAAAAGGGCGAGAGTCTATGTTCTGCTCAGGCGACCACCGCATGCAGCTTCTGACCGTGAGTTCGCAGCCATTGCTTGTGGACGTCCATATCCGGGCAAACCTCTTCCACCAGTGCCCAGAAACGATCTGAATGGTTCATTTCTCTCAGATGCGCGACTTCGTGGGCCGCGAGGTAGTTCAACACTTCCGGTGGGGCGAGAACGATACGCCAGGAGAAATTCAAAGCGCCCGATGAGGAACAGGAGCCCCACCGGGAAGTTGTATCGCGCATGGTTATGCTCTTGGCTTTCACGCCCAGAGCTTGCGAATAATGCGCGACGGCTCTGTTCAAGTCTTGTTTTGCCTGACGCTTCAGGAAATCCGCGACACGCCGGCCAGTAAACGATGGATCTCCATGAACGCGGATGACCGGGCCGTAATCCTCACGTCCGATGGATACGACACCGCGAAATTTGCCGGAGTGCAGGATACGATGGGGTATGCCACGCAGCGGGATAACAGCACCGTCTTCGATACGAGTGACTTCAGGCAGGCGCGCCAAACGCGCCGCCGCCCAGGCCTTGTTGCGATTCAGGAATTCATCGACTTCTTGCTCCGGCGTACCTGGTGGCACCGTCACTTTCAGACTCTCACCACTTTTCGAGGCTGGTACCAGCCGCAGGGTCAACCGTGTCGTGCGCGGATTTTCCACCACGCGCACATCGACCATCCGTCCATCAAGTTCCAGCAGCGTCCAGCGCTCGGTTTTTCCGGCGGGAGTAACGGTTCTCTTTTTCAGCAACGACAGCATTTTGAGAAACTACACGATTCGCGCACAATTGCCGCAAAGAAAAAGGCCCGCTGGAGAACGGGCCTTTCCTTCCGCTTCAACTGGTCTGAAGATCAGACACCGGGAACAGTTTTGCCACCGGATTTCTTGACGCGTTTGGTTTTTGACGGCTTGGATTTTCCATCAACCTCTTTGGCACGGCTGGACATGAAAGAATCGAACTCCGTTTGATCCTTGGCCCGGCGCAGTTCACGTGCATAATCATCGAATTCAGCGCGCATGCTATCGAGCTTCATGCGTTCTTCGTGCAGACGCTTCAACTCGGCTTCGCGCCAATCGTCAAAAGCGACATTGCCCGTGCGTTGCATGCCGAACTGCGGACCCTTGGTGAAGACTCTCGACACATTGTCAGTGGCCTTATTCACGTCGGTTTTGAACTGATCCAGTCGGTCACCCCAAATGATGTAGGCAATCATGGCCAGGCCAAGTGGCCAAAAGATCATGAAGCCAAGCACCATCATTGCTATGGTGACGGGCGTCCAGGCAGGACGGATTAGAGCGTTGGTCATGTATGCATTCCCCTATATGGCTCGTGTTGTGCGGCCAATAGCATCCATGCCCGCCGCTTGATTATCACGTAGGGCTTACCGGCTTCGTTTCAAGCAATTTCGGGTAGATTACCGTAATGTAATGCTTATTCGTAGCCTTCAACGATGACCATATCGCCTTCCGCCACAGCATTTGAACTGCGCAGGGCCATAACAGCTTGATAATCGTCAGAATGGTAGCAGGCAACGGCCTGGTCGTAGGAATCGAATTCCAGCACAACGTTGCGCGATCGAGATGTTCCTTCCGGGTTTTCAAAACGACCACCGCGAACCAAAAACCTGCCTCCAAATTTGGCAAACACCGCGGCGTTAGCTGCAACATATTTCTTGTATGCTTCAAGGTCGTGGACGTCGATCCGACCAATCCAGTATCCCTTAGCCATCATTCAATGCCTTCTGTCACGATGAGTTCAGATGACGCTGCGGTCAGTCTTATGGCCTTTGCGGCCTGATATTCAGTGGAATTGTAGCAATCGAGCGCGTCCTGGACGGTGGCAAACTCGATGACCACGTTGCGGGCCCGGTTGCGGCCTTCCAGCGAGTGGACTTCGCCACCCCGGGCCAAAAACTTTGCACCGAAACGTTCGAATGCAGGCTTCGCCATGCTGACATAGTCCGGGTAGCGTTCAGCGTTCTCAACATCGACGCGTGCGATCCAGTATCCTTTTGGCATAAAGTTGTCTCTCTAGTGATCTAAAAACAGCGCATAACTGCGCCAGCCAGATAAGCAACGTAGACTCCGTTTCCGAATTCTGTCCACGCGAAAATGGATGCACCGATCAAAGCGCCGAATGCCGCAATCGCGATTGATTTTCCCATGGTGCTCATCATCAACCCTTTTTTGCGAGCAGCCTTTTCAGTTTGGCCTGGGCGGCATCGCTGTTCTCACCATAGGCAATCGTGCCAAAAAACTCTCCTTCGGCATCCATCAGGTACGTAGTGGCCGTGTGGTTCATCGTGTAGTCATCGCCTTCTGTAGGCACCTTCTCGGCATAGACACGCCAGGCTTTGACCAGTTTCTCGATCTGCTCCGGCGTGCCGGTGACTCCCTCTATGCGCTTATCGAAAGCCGAAAGGTACTGCGCCAGTGTTTCTGGTGTGTCGCGCTCAGGGTCGACGGTAACAAAATAGACATCCAGTTCATTGCCCTGCGCGCCAAGCCCCTTCAACCACAAAGTCGCCTCGTATAGCGTTGTCGGACAGACATCCGGACAATGCGTAAAGCCGAAGAACAGAGCATGGGGACGGCCCTTCATGTCATCTTGAGTGATGGACTGGCCGTTTGCACGCACGGCGGTAAATGCGCCGCCCACCTCAGCGCGCGCCATTTCGACACCACTCTGCCCTCGAGTCTGCATCGTCCATGTCAGAGTTGCATAGGCTAGAAATCCGCCGAGCAGAAAAACGGCGGTCCAGAGGGCGAGGCGAATGGCGTTCATGACATCTGTACCGGCAATGTGGTGTTTTGAGCTAGATATAAAGCTTTGATGCGCAATTCCAATGCGACACCGGGCAATTGAGATCACATGATTGTTGGCACATCAGGCGATCATCATGCGGTCGCACCTTTGCGCGTCGGACTAGGCTCTTGCGGGTGCTTCAATTTCCTCGCGTCCCAATGCGGTAAATGCCGTATGCACTATTCCCGCCGCATCCAGGCCCGCCGTTTCGATCATCTGTGATGGGCTCATCTGATCCACGAACACATCCGGCATCACCATCGGACGAATCTTAAGCCCGTGATCAAGCATCCCGCTGACCGCCAGATGCTGCATTACATGCGAGCCAAATCCGCCGACCGAACCTTCCTCTATCGTAATCAGCACCTCATGCTCACGGGCCAGCCGTTCGATCAGTTCGGTATCGAGTGGCTTGGCAAATCGGGCATCAGCAACTGTGGTCGACAGGCCAAAACTCTCGAGTTCTTCTGCGGCCAGCAGGCAATCGCCAAGCCGCGAACCAAACGAAAGCAGCGCAACCTTAGTGCCTTCCCGCACAATACGGCCCTTGCCTATTTCCAGAACCTCGCCGCGCTCAGGCATTTCAATACCGACACCTTCACCCCGGGGATAGCGAAAGGCCAGTGGTCCCTCGTCATAGCTCACGGCGGTGCGGACCATATGTTGCAGCTCCGCTTCGTCGGATGCCGCCATCACGACAAAGCCCGGCAGACAAGACAGATAGGCTATATCGAAGGAGCCGGCATGGGTTGCACCATCAGCTCCGACAAATCCCGCGCGATCGATGGGAAAACGTACCGGCAGGTTCTGTATGGCTACATCGTGCACGACCTGATCGTAAGCGCGTTGCAGGAAAGTTGAATAAATCGCGCAAAAAGGTTTGTAGCCTTCAGTCGCCATACCGGCCGCGAACGTAACACCATGCTGCTCGGCGATGCCAACATCATAAGTGCGCTCTGGAAAGACTTCGCCAAAAATATCGATGCCCGTGCCGCCTGGCATGGCTGCGGTAATGGCGACCACCTTGTCGTCTTCACGAGCCTCTTGCACCAGGGCCTGGCCGAATACTTTGGTGTACGAAGGTGCGTTGGGCGTGGCCTTGGCCTGTTCACCTGTGACAACATTAAACTTGGCCACTGCATGGAGTTTGTCGCTGGCCCCTTCCGCCGGAGCATAACCTTTGCCTTTTTCGGTGATCACGTGAACCAGAATCGGGCCCTGCTCACTGTCGCGAACATTGCGCAAGATGGGCAGCAGAGCGTCCAGATTGTGCCCATCGATCGGTCCGACATAGTAGAACCCCAGTTCCTCGAACAGGGTACCGCCGGACCAGAAGGTACGACCATATTCCTCAGCCTTGCGGGCCTTGTCAGCGATGAATTTCGGAAGTTTTTCGTTCAGCTGCTTGGCAGTTTCTCGCAGCGAGCGGTAGGTTCTGCCGGAAACAAGCCGCGCCAGATAGTGACTCATTGCGCCTGTGGGAGGCGCGATGGACATGTCATTGTCGTTCAAAATTACTATCTGACGGGCATCCATTCCGCCGGAATTGTTCATGGCTTCATACGCCATGCCGGCGGTGATCGAACCATCGCCGATGATCGACACCACATTGCGCTGGACTCCCTCAAGTCGCGACGCCTCGGCCATACCAAGACCGGCGGATATGGAAGTCGAAGAATGCGCTGCTCCAAACGGATCATACTCGCTTTCGGCCCGCTTGGTGAAACCGGACAATCCATCCTTCTGGCGCAGTGTGCGAATACGGTTGCGGCGCCCGGTGAGGATCTTATGCGGATAGCACTGGTGACCAACGTCCCAAATGATGCGGTCATGAGGGGTATTGAAAACGTGATGCAGGGCAACTGTCAGTTCCACAACGCCCAGACCGGCTCCAAGATGACCACCTGTCACCGAGACGGCATCGATCATCTCCAAACGCAGTTCATCGGCAACCTGTGGCAGCTTTTCGTCGCTCAGCCGGCGCAAATCGGCAGGATTTGAAATCGTGTCGAGAAGCGGCGTTTCTATTGTCACACTACTGTCTTTCACTGTTGTTTCAGCCGAAAATTTTCACCAGGAGTGTCAAACTGATCTTCGCTCCAGACAAATCAGACTAGTCACTTAACCCTGTGAATCAAGGACCGGGGGTGCAATGCCGCACCAGTGTTCCTGCAGATTATGCGCAGAACTCATCCATCAAGCGGCTCCGAGCCTTTGGCTGATCCATCAGCTCCGACCCGGATTTTCTCGACTTTGTCCTCGGCGGCCTTCAGCAACATTGCACAATGCTTTTTCAACACCTCGCCGCGCTCATAGATGGCAATGCTTTCTTCGAGCTTTACATCGCCACGCTCCAGATCATTGACGATCTTCTCAAGCTGATCCAGCGCCTCTTCAAAACCAAGTTTGGTGATGTCTGTGTTGTTATCTGCCATATTCCATTCCGTGACACCGATTGCTTGTTGCCTATCATCTAAGCCTTGCAGCAGGGATCGCAATACTTATCCGTTCATCAGGCGCTTTACATGTGCCGCGGCTGATGTGGCCAGTCCCTCAAGGTCATATCCACCTTCCAGAAGACTGACCAGCCGTCCGTCGCAATGGCGGTCCGCGACATCCATCAGTTTCCCGGTAGCCCAGTCAAAATCGTCTTCTACGAGATTTATGTTGGCCAATGGGTCCCGGTGATGGGCATCGAAACCCGCCGATACAATGACGAGATCCGGATCAAAGGCTTCCAATGCGGGCAATATCCGGCTGCGGAAGGCCTCGCGGAAGTCCTGCCCTCCTGTGCCTGGCGACAAAGGCGCGTTGGTGATGTTGCCCTTACCGGTTTCGTTTTTGTCGCCGGACCCTGGAAACAGCGGCATTTGGTGAGTTGAGCAATAAGCAACCGAAGCGTCGCCCCAGAAGATGTCCTGGGTGCCGTTGCCGTGATGCACATCCCAATCCACGATGGCGACTTTTTCGACACCGTGTTGTTTTTGGGCATGCCGCGCCATAATCGCCGCGGTGTTGAGAAAGCAGAAACCCATAGCGGTGACTTTTTCAGCATGGTGACCTGGCGGTCGGGCACACAGAAATGCGTTGTCCGCCTGCCCGGAAAACACAGCATCGACAGCAGCCAGGCCGCCGCCCACCGCCTGGCGCACGCAATCCCAGGTCTTTGGGCTCATGACAGTATCCGGATCGATGCGCACCTGGCCCTCTTCCGGCACCTGACTGCGCAATCCGTCCACATAGGATTCCGGATGGGCATAGAGAAAAGTGGCTTCGTCGGCTGCTTTCGTATTGAGCCGCACCAGGGAATCGAATGTTGCACCACTAAGGGCCTTGGCAACAGCACGCATTCGGTCAGGCCGTTCGGGGTGTCCGTCTGGTGTCAGATGATCTGTGAAAACATCGTGGGTATAAAGATGGGTGGTCATGGGTGCCGGGCCCTCGCCGCAACGGATGTGCGCAATGTCGCATCAGGATCGCAGCAATACCGCTTTTGTTCAAGTTCGCAGAATGTCCTGTCCGGTGAGGTCAGGCCCGCCGGACCTGATCCTCGGCACGAACCGTTCTTACTGCCCCATATCGTTGATCAACCGTTTCAGCAGCTCGATTTCCTGAGCCAGTTTCGGGTCCTCTTTCAACATGCCTTCGATCTTGCGAACGGCATGCAGAACCGTCGTGTGATCGCGCCCGCCAAACCGGCGACCAATCTCGGGAAGCGAGCGTGGAGTCAGAATCTTTGACAGATACATGGCAATCTGGCGTGGCCGCACAATTACCCGGGTTCGGCGGTTGGAGAGCAAATCGTTCTTGGACACGTTGTAGTGGCGTGAAACGACCTTCTGAATGTCTTCTACACGTACCCTGCGCTGCTCGCTGGCCTGGACCAGGTGGCCAAGCATCTTCTCGACAGCATCCATATTGACCGGACCTTCAGAAAAACGATGCTGAACCAGCAGCTGGTTGAACGCCCCTTCAACGTCGCGGCCGGATGAAGACACTTTGGCGGCGACAAAGTCCAGGACACCGGGAGCTATGTCGAGATTGGGATCATCACGCTGGGCCTCGCGGCAGCGCAATTCCAGCATCTCGCGGCGCATCGTCAGCTCCGGCGACTTCACTTCAAGAGCAACACCACCCTGCAGCCGGGAACGCACCCGCGCATCCAGGGATTCAAGTTCCGCAGGCGGACGATCCGCCGCAACGACAACCTGTTTGGCGCTGTCAATAAGCGCATTGAGCAGATGACAGAATTCCTGCTGGATCGCCTTGCCCTGCAAAAACTGCATGTCGTCGATCAGCAGAAGGTCAATGTCCCTCAGCGATTCTTTGAATGACAACGCCGCCTGATCACGAATGGCACTGGCGAAGCGCCACATGAAATACTCGGCGGTAAGATAGAGAATCTTTACTCCATGATTGCGCTCGTTGGCGGCCCAGGCAATCGCCTGGAGCAGATGGGTCTTGCCAAGCCCCACCGATGCATGGATGAAAAGCGGATTGAATCGCCGCATTGCCGCGCCATCAGCCTCTGCAACCGACCGCGCCGCCGCACAGGCCATGCGGTTGGAAGCGCCTTCGACAAATGTGGAGAAGGTGAAGGTCGGATCCAGCGGTGACCCGGCAAACCCAACTGTCGATATGTCGGCCATGCCACGTGGCATTCCAGGTGCCGGCATTGCTGATCCGATGGGTTTGCCGATCATTCCTGGAACATGGGGACGTGGCGAATACGCGCCGCCGTCGCCGGCTTGTGAACGCGGCAGCATGGTACGCTGGGTCGTTGCCTGACCGCTGGCATCGGTCGTGTCCTCGGGCTCTGCAACATTGGCCGCCCGCACGGCACTGCGCACAATTACGTCAACGGTCAGAATGTCTGCCAGCTGCTTTTGCCAGAGCTCGAGCAAGATCTTGCGATAATGAGTCTTAATCCAGTTGCGCAGAAACTGAGTCGGAACAGAAACCAGAATCTGACTCTTGGAAACCGTTTCAAGGCGACAGC
Organism: uncultured Rhizobiaceae group bacterium; assembly: GCA_938044775.1. Classification (GTDB taxonomy): domain Bacteria; phylum Pseudomonadota; class Alphaproteobacteria; order Rhizobiales; family Rhizobiaceae; genus Pseudahrensia. Next base: position 32,569 of record CALIOE010000005.1, on the reverse strand, counting down.
GCCCGAACCAGCTGTCGAAGGATTCGTTGCCAAGTCTGGCACGCAATTGCGCCTGAACGCGTTCCCACTTCTGAAGTTCCTTCGGCGATATGGTTGGCCCGACCTGGGCCGGTTTGGCCGGCAGCTGAGATTTATCTACGCCGTTTTGAACCGGAGTTCTTGCAATCCTTGCCGGAACCTTCCCCGTTCCGAACCGCCCTGCTGGTCTTTGGTCTCCGGATGAGGGAACAGCAGCTGTTCCCGATTTTGATTCTGCCTGTCCACTAATCTTGCCGCTTTGTGTGCCCATCATTTGCCCGCCATATGAGTAAGAGTATTCCATGCCAACGGTCCGTTTGAACCGCGCTGTTCATCATGCGAAATTCAACACCAGCTGAACCGAATTTGTGCTCGGCCCAGGGTGCGTATCGCGCGCGATGGAATCTCTATTCGTGACGGATTGTAAAAGGCAGGAGCGGGGAAGAAAGTCTCGGGATAGATGTGTCGCACATAGACATGTTCATTTTTCTCTCCTGTAGCTGTCGAACCGATCGGCCCGACCCGCAGTGGCGCTTCGCGCCTTTTTTATGGTGCCGTGCCTGTTGATCAGACTTCGACCTTAATTGCCCTTAGGGCCTTATTGTTGTCGCCAGGGCAAACCGTCGAATTTCCATCCGTTCCGGTTTCCCCTGTGACCGTTTTCGTCTGCGTCACCCTCGAAGCCACCGGTCACGTTAAACGTGTTGGCGTATCCAACGGCTGCAACGGCGTTAGCCGCTGCGAGACTGCGCACGCCGGAGCGGCACAGAAAGCAGATCTTGGTGTCCTTTCCCAGTCCCCGGTTCTCCAACCCGGAAACCAGTTTCTGTACAAATTCTGGATCGACTTCCATTGTCGGATATGCCTGCCATTCGAGCGGCATGAACATCGCATTGCCGTCCGTCAAAACAGGCGTGCCGACAAAAGCCCACTCGGCCCGTGTTCGGACATCGACGAGGACGGAGGATTTCTCCGCCTGCAACATCTCCCAACATTCGTTGGGCGAAACGTCACCGCCATATGTCATCACAAACCTCTAGTGTTGCCCGAAACGGATGTTTCGAAGCCAAGCTGTCTACCCATTTGAGAGCCCCACCCAACTGGTACAACTTGCGTCGCATCAGAATCGGCAGAAAGCCGTAAAACTCGTTACATCAGACAACACGAATAAATATGCTGACAGTCCCCTTACGAAGGCCAAACACCTTAAAAACTCTGGCGTCTCAGCCCCATACGGCTCTCGCCGAGGAACATACACAGCGCCATTTGGGCACACAAGGCGGTACAGCGGAGATTCCGTCTCTCGTTGCCGCAAAATAAAAAAATTTGGGTGTGTCGCAAAAAAAACAGGGTTGAAAAAGGCTTATGAATCAGTCCGATTCAAATCCCAAATAGCCCTGCCAATGCCGGATGGGGACGGGCAAAAAAAATTAACGCCTGGCACCCTCTTGACTCGCATATTGCACAAGCAAGGTTGGTTTACGACACGGCAGGGTTTCTGTACTACTCTTTAAGTCTCTGAAATATAACGATTATTTTTGCCATGAAAATGTCATATTGATCAGAGCTATTTTGGCGTCGCGAGTCCACTATTTGGAACTGTTCGCCAGTCAGGGTCGGCCAACCGGTGCATTGGACGATCAACAATTTTGTGCTCTGCAACAAAAAACCCGCCTCGGATATCCGGGCGGGTTTCAATCGACCACTAATTGTTACCGGCAGCCACAGTCCGCAGGACCATCGCAGCGGAAATCAGGCGCCAAGTGCCTTCACTCGGGCTGACAGGCGTGAGACCTTCCGTGAAGCGGTGTTCTTGTGAATGATGCCTTTGCTCGCCGACTTCATGACAATCGGCTGCACCAGTTTGAACTGCTCGGCAGCTGCAGCTTTGTCACCACTTGCAATGGCCTCTTCCAATGCCCGCAAGTTGCCGCGCAAATAGGTACGGCGGGATTTGTTGATCGCTGTTTTCCGCGCCATTTTGCGCGTGGCTTTCTTTGCCGAAGTCGTGTTGGCCATAAAAAGCCCTTTCGTCTGTCATTTTGACTTTGCTGATCGCTTTTTTGGGCGGAACCACCATCCTGAAGAGAGATCGGCAGGCCCAAACAAAAGCGGCGGCAATCCAAGGAAAGCCGCTCTTGAGGCGGATTTAGACCGCACCTTGAAAAGTGTCAACCAAATACTGCCGGCACGTTCAATTATTACGCGTTCTACTTGTTCCGGAATTGTGGTGAACGCTTCTCGATAAAGGCCTTCATGCCCTCGTCCTGATCCTCAGTGGTAAACAATGCATGAAAAAGCCGGCGTTCAAAGCGCACGCCCTCCTGCAAAGTCGTTTCGTAGGAGCGGTTCACGCTCTCTTTGGTCATGGCAACAGAAGGCTGTGAGAAATCTGCAATCTTGACCGCCGCTTCCAGCGCCGTCTCGAGAAGGTCGTTTGCCGGCACGACGCGAGATACGAGGCCGCAGCGTTCAGCTTCTTCGGCGTCCATCATGCGGCCGGTGAGGCACATGTCCATCGCTTTTGACTTACCGACAAAGCGGGTCAGCCGTTGCGAACCTCCCATACCCGGCATGACACCAAGGGTGATCTCAGGTTGCCCGAATTTTGCTGTATCTGCCGCAATGATAAAGTCGCAAATCATCGCCAGTTCGCACCCGCCTCCCAGAGCATAGCCGGCCACTGCAGCCAGGATCGGCTTGCGCACCCGCGAAAGATCATCCCATCCTGCAAAAAAATCCTGGTTGTAGGCGCTGACATAATCAAGCGGCTGCATTTCCTTGATGTCGGCTCCTGCAGCGAAGGCTTTTTCTGAACCCGTAATGATGATGCAGCCCACATTGGCGTTGGCGTCAAAGGCCTGGGCGGCCTCAACAACCTCTTTCATCAGCGCCGTGTTCAGCGCGTTGAGTGCCTTGGGTCGATGTAATGTGATCACACCAACCCGCCCATTGGTCTCTACTTTGATCGTTTCATGCGCCATATTTGCAAAGCCTCATAATTCACTGTCGAGCCATGCCACACTTTCCCGTGCCGCCGAGCTCGCTTCCTCCAGATTTTCGAAGACGTTGCCCGAATAGTGACCGATTGGGAACCACCCTTCGCCTGTTTCAGAATCGCGGCGGTATTCCTCGAAACCGAATGTTCCATCATCTCGTTCGAACAAATCCACACAGATCGTATCGCCAAACATATTGATCGACTGCACGACTTTACCTGGTTTGCGCGGTCGCGTGTTCATCGGCTCTCAACGCTGGCACCTGGAACAATAAAATGTGCTGCGGCCCGATTGAACAATGCGTTTGATCCTTCCGCAACAGGAATCCTTGCAACAGGTTTCGCCCTCCTGGTCGTAGGCTGCAAAAGAGTGCTGAAAGTAGCCGAGCGTACCGTCGGTTTGCGCATGATCACGCAAAGATGAACCGCCGGCCTCGATGGCTTCCAGGATTACATCTCGAATATCATCGACCAACCGAAGCAGCCGCATGGTTGGTGCGCCGGTTTTTTTGACGAGAGTGTGGCATTGACGCTTTGGCGATAGCCCAGCGCGCCACAGTGCCTCGCACACATATATATTCCCCAGACCCGCAATCACCCGCTGGTCAAGCAGCGCCGCTTTCAAGGGTGCCTTTTTGCCGGTCAGCTTTTCGGCCAGCTTTTCAGCATTGAGCGCGTTGCCGACAGGCTCGACACCCAGGCCCTTAAACATGGGATGGTCATCCAGTTCCGTCCTTGTCGACAGCAGCATGAATCCAAAGCGCCGCGGATCATTATATATGACACGCGCCTGGGAACCATCGTCACAGGTCAGATGAAGGACGACATGATCGTGGCGTTCAAGCCGGGATCGCTGATGATGAAACAGGCCCGGTGCACCCTCTTTGGTCGCCTGCTCGGTTCGGAACGAGCCCGACATCCCAAGATGCATGATGACGACGTGGTTTCCCTCCACGTCCATCAAAAGATACTTCGCCCGTCGTCCCATTGAGACGATGCGCCGGCCCTCGACCGCCTTTTGAAAATCAGCAGGAAACGGAAATCGCAGATCAGATCGACGCAATTCGAGCCGGTTGACGACTGCGCCTTCAACAACCGGTGCCAGCCCACGGCGGACCGTTTCGACTTCGGGCAGTTCAGGCATGGAGCTTAAACAGCATCATACGTGCTGCCCGCCATTGACATGCACCTCGGCGCCATTCACATAGCTGGCGGCTTCCGAGCACAGATAGAATATCGTGTCGGCCACTTCATTTGTGGCCCCGAGGCGTCCCAGCGGAATATCAACAATCATGTCTTCTGTGCCCGGCGACAGAATGGCGGTGTCGATCTCGCCGGGAGCGATTGCGTTAACGCGAATGCCGTGTGGCCCAAAGTCGGCGGCCATCTCGCGAGTCAGCGAGGCCAATGCAGCCTTTGACGTTGCATAAGCGCTTCCCGCAAAGGGATGTACGCGGCCACCGGCGATGGAGGTGACATTGACGATCGCGCCCTGCGCCGATTTCAGTTCTGCCAGCAAACCTCGCGCCAGCAAAATGGGTGCAAAAAAGTTGACCTGAAAGACCTGCCGCCAGATATGCATCGGCGTATCGATCGAGTTTGGACGGACGCCTCCCTCAAGCTTGGGTGAGATGCCCGCGTTGTTGACGAGGGCGTGCAGCTGACCGCCCTCCTCTTCGAGCTTGCTGCGGATTTCGGCGACGGCCATGCCCAGACTGTCGGCGTCCGCCAGGTCGACCTGTACATGGCTGGCAGCGCCCTCGGGCCAGGGACAGGCCTCGTCGAACGGCTGCCGTGAAAGCGTCAGCACGCGCCAGCCCTGCGCTGAGAATCGACGCACAGCAGCATGACCAATGCCCCGGCTCGCACCGGTGAGAACCAGCGTCTTGCGACCGGCAGTTTGTTCAGGACTTTCCATGTTCCCTATCTAGGCGAGGCCGGACGCTTTGCCTATGGTTGCAATTAAGAATTCGGGAGGAAGCCGTGTCAGGTAAGTACGTACTGGCGATTGATCAGGGAACGACATCATCGCGGGCCATCGTCTTTGACGACGACCAGAAAATTGTTGCCGCTGCACAGCAGGAATTCACCCAGCACTTTCCTAAGTCGGGTTGGGTTGAACACGACACAGAGGAAATCTGGGAAAGTGTCGTCGCGGTCTGTCGGGACGCGATTTCCAGGGCTGGTTTGAAGCCCGGAGACATCACGGCGATTGGCATCACCAATCAGCGTGAGACCACAATCGTGTGGGACCGGACCACCGGCAAGGCCGTGCACAACGCGATTGTCTGGCAGGACCGGCGCACTGCAGATTTTTGCGCCGAGATGAAGAAAGCCGGCCATGAGGAAATGGTCACGGATCGTTCCGGGTTGCTGCTGGATCCGTATTTCTCGGGTACCAAGGTGCGTTGGATTTTGGAGAACGTGGACGGCGTTCGCAAAAGGGCCGAGGCTGGTGAACTGGTTTTCGGAACCGTCGACAGCTTTCTGATCTGGCGCTTGACAGGCGGTACGCGCCACGTGACCGATGCAACCAATGCAGCCCGAACGCTGATGTACAACATTGGTGAAAACCAGTGGGATGATGTTCTGCTGGACATGTTATCCGTACCGAAAGATATGCTGCCCCAGGTGCTGGATTGCGCAGCAGATTTCGGCACAACAAAAGCTGACATCCTCGGTGCCGAAATTCCCATTCTGGGTGTCGCGGGGGACCAGCAGGCCGCGACGATCGGCAATGCTTGTTTTGAGCCCGGCATGTTCAAATCAACCTATGGCACCGGCTGTTTTGCCCTGCTGAATACCGGCACCGACAAGGTGACCTCCAAAAACCGGATGCTGACCACCATCGCTTATCGATTGAATGGTGAGACGACCTATGCACTTGAAGGTTCAATCTTCATGGCCGGAGCGACGGTGCAATGGCTGCGTGACGGGTTGAAGATTATTGAGGACGCAGCACAGACCGGAGGCATGGCCGAACAGGCGGACCCGGAGCAACAGGTTTATCTGGTGCCGGCGTTTACCGGCCTCGGTGCTCCTTACTGGGACGCCGAAGCCCGTGGGGCCGTATTTGGCATGACACGCGGTACAGGGCCTAACGAATTTGCGCGGGCGGCTCTCGAAGCTGTCTGTTATCAGACCCGCGATCTGCTGGAAGCGATGCAGGCGGACTGGAACGGCAAATCGGGGGAGACGATCCTGCGCGTCGATGGTGGCATGGTAGCAAGTGACTGGACCATGCAAAATCTCGCCGACACGCTGGCAGCACCAGTCGACCGGCCTGTCATTCTCGAAACCACTGCACTGGGAGTCGCCTGGCTGGCCGGGTCGCGGGCCGGAATATGGCCCGATGCCGGCGGCTTTGCCAAAACCTGGGCGCGGGACCGCCGCTTCGAACCGCAGCAGGATGAGGACAAACGCGATCGGCTTTATGACGGCTGGAAGGATTGCGTCGCCAGAACGCTCTCGACTTCGTGAGGTGATATGGGCGTGCAGACATTGCTTCACGATGGCCGGCGCCATAGATGACAGGGGACAGGCCTTATCCGGCACTTCTTTTATACGCAGCAGGACAGAATTTATGAATCGAAGCTTCGCAACATTGATTTCGGGCACACTATTTGCGCTTGCAACGGCCTGGTCCGCCCTCGCGGCAGATCCAAAAGCGGACAATTGGGACTCTGTTCTCAGCCAGGCGAAAGGCCAGACCGTCTATTTCAATGCGTGGGGCGGATCACAGAACATCAACGACTACATCGCCTGGGCCGGCCGCGAGCTCGAGTCCAGATATGGCGTAAAAGTTGAGCACGTGAAGCTCGATGACACAGCCAATGCCGTCGCAACTGTGATTGCCGAGAAAACCGCCGGCAAAGATGAGAACGGCCGCATTGATCTGATTTGGATCAATGGCGAGAACTTTGCTTCGATGAAACAGAAGAACCTTCTGTTCAGCCCGGCCTGGGCCGACAAATTGCCAAACTGGAAATATGTGGACGTAGAGAACAAGCCCACCATTACGGTTGATTTCACCATTCCGACCGAAGGTCTGGAATCGCCATGGGGCGGCGCCAAGATGGTGTTCTTTCACGATACGGCGCGCCAGAAAAAGGGGCCGCTACCGAATTCAATTGCTGACCTTGTTTCCTGGGCCGAAGCAAATCCGGGCAGGATCTCTTACCCAGCACCACCGGATTTCATTGGTTCTTCCTTCCTGAAGCAGGCCCTTTCAGAGCTCATTACTGAACCGGAAAAACTGCTGCAGCCGGTCAAAAAAGATGAGTTTGCAACCCTTGCCAAGCCACTCTTTGATACACTCGATAAACTCCATCCAAACATGTGGCGCAGCGGCCGCGCCTATCCGAAAAACTACCCTGCCATGACCCAGTTGCTGTCGGACGGCGAACTCGACATCACCTTCGCCTTCAATCCTTCAGACGCTTCCAGTGCCATTGCCCAGAATAAACTGCCTGATACGGTGCGTTCGTTTACATTTTCTGGCGGGACCCTGGGCAACACACATTTCGTCGCAATTCCCTATAACGCGACAGCAAAGGCAGGCGCCCTCGTGCTGGCAAATTTCCTGCTGTCGCCGGAAGCACAGGCCCGCAAGCAGGACCCTAATGTGTGGGGAGACCCGACAATACTGAACATCAACAAACTGAGTGACGAGGATAAAGCGCGGTTTGAAGCGCTCGATCTCGGCATTGCTACACTGAAGCCGGAAGAACTCGGGCCCATGCTGCCGGAACCGCATCCCAGCTGGATGGTGGAAATCGAGCAGGAATGGACACGGCGATACGCGGCGGGGAACTGAGCGCCGCACCCGCCAGGGTGCTTGCATGGTCGCGTCGGGGGGCGTTTGTTCAGGCATGATTCTTCGACTCGCGCCAGCCCTTGCGATCGCCATTTTGATTGGCCCGGTTGTTTGCGGGCTGTTGGCAACAATCCTACCGGCCTTTGGTTACCTCCCGGCTCTGGGCGAAGAGGCCCTGTCGTTTCGCCATTTTGAATCGGTCCGGCGGTCGCCGGGCATTGGTCCAGCCGCCTTCCTGTCGCTTTACACCGGCCTGCTCACGACCTTCATTGCGCTTGGCATCGTGATGTTCTTTGTGAGCGCCTGGCACGGAACCCGCTTTTTTTCGCGCCTCCAGCACTTCATTTCACCGCTGCTTTCGGTCCCCCACGCCGCAGCCGCTTTCGGGCTGGCTTTCCTGATTGCGCCGTCGGGCTTTCTCATGCGCTTGTTGTCGCCGGGAATCACCGGTCTGACACGCCCTCCAGACCTGCTCATTCTGCAGGACCCGATGGGCCTGACCATGATGGCCGGTTTGATTGCCAAGGAGATTCCATTCCTTTTGCTGGTCACGCTTGCGGCCCTGCCGCAAACTCCGGCGTCCCGCGCACGGCAGGTGGCGGGTTCGTTTGGATATGGTCGCACTGCCGGATTTTTACTGACAACCTGGCCACTTGTGTATCGTCAAATCCGTCTCGCGGTATTTGCCGTCATTGCCTATTCAACATCGGTGGTCGATGTGGCGCTTATTCTGGGTCCTTCGTCTCCATCAACGCTCGCTGTTCAGTTGACGCAGTGGATGAACGATCCCGATATTGGCATGCGTTTTGCTGCATCCGCCGGAGCGCTGTTGCAGCTCGGCGTTACACTCGGTGCGATGTTGTTGTGGCTTGGCGTTGAGAGGGTGGCTGCAGCCGTGGCGCGATTTGCCAGGCGCAGGGGAACGCGGTTCCAGAAAGACCGCATCGTCCGTGCTGCGAGTGCTTCTGCAATCCTGATTGCCACGCTCTCGATTGCGTCCGGGCTCGGCATTCTGGCGATCTGGTCGGTGGCTGGATTCTGGGCCTTTCCGGAGGCCCTGCCCCGTAGCTTCACATTGTCCAACTGGGACCGGGCGCTTCCTTCCCTTGGCCGTCCGCTCGGCATTACATTAATAACGGGTCTGGCGGCGACCCTGACGGCGATCATCCTGGCTCTTGCCTGCCTCGAAAGAGAGTTCCGCACTGGACGGACGGGAGGCAGCAAGGCACTTCTGTTTGTCTACATTCCTCTGTTGGTGCCGCAGGTGAGTTTTGTTTTTGGCCTCCAGATTTTCTTTCTGGTGCTGGGGGCAGACGCCTCCTGGGGCGCCCTCTATTTTGTGCATCTGATATTTGTCCTCCCCTATGTTTTTCTCTCACTTTCCGACCCCTGGCGTGCCTGGGACAAACGTTATGCCAGCGTTGCCCACGGACTTGGGGCCAGTGATAATCGTACTTTTTGGCGGATCAGACTGCCGATGTTGTTGAGGCCGGCACTGGTTGCTGCTGGCGTTGGCTTTGCAGTTTCGGTCGGCCAGTACCTGCCGACCCTGTTGATTGGCGCCGGGCGCCTTCCAACGATAACCACCGAGGCCGTTGCATTGGCTGCCGGAGGTGACCGAAGGGTGATTGGAGTCTATGCCTTTCTGCAAATGATTTTGCCATTTCTAGGATTTGTCCTGGCCGCGGCCATTCCTGCGGCGCTGTTTAAGAACCGCCAAGACATGAAGGCAAACGTGTGACCTCCGGACTTGTTCTCAATGCCATATCAATCAACCTGGCCGGCACACCGCTTTTACACGTGGATGCCGAGATAAAGCCTGGGGAAACTCTGACGCTCATGGGCCCGTCCGGGTCGGGAAAGTCCTCGCTGCTCGCTTATCTGGGTGGTTTCCTGGACCCGGCCTTCAGCGCCACCGGCGCAGCGTATCTCGACGGCAGAGACATTACGCAGCTGCCGGCACATGCGCGAAAAACCGGAATATTGTTTCAAGATCCCCTGTTGTTTCCTCACATGTCAGTCGGCGGAAATCTGCTGTTCGCCCTGCCCGCCTCGGCCAAAGGCGCTGAACGGCGCGAAAGGGCGGAAAGTGCGTTGGAGGAAGCCGGGCTCGGCGGCTTTTTTGAACGCGATCCAGCCACCCTCTCCGGTGGGCAAAAGGCCCGCGTGGCCTTGATGCGGGTTCTGCTGGCCGAGCCCGCTGCGCTGTTGCTGGACGAACCCTTTTCCAAGCTCGACACAAGCCGACGCGACCAAATACGCGAATTTGTGTTTACCGAGGCCAGAGACAAAAACCTGCCTGTCGTGCTCGTCACCCATGATCAGGCAGATGCTCAGGCCGCCGGTGGCCTTATCATCGAGCTGGAGTAAGCTCTGCCGATGATGCAGCCGCAACTTCCCATCAGTGATGCACTGCCCGATATTGTCACCCATCTTGAACACCAGTCCAACCTGGCGCTGGTGGCGCCGCCGGGTGCCGGAAAGACGACACTTGTTCCGCTCGCTCTGCTCGACGCCACGTGGCGCAGCGGCCAGAAAATTATTGTGCTTGAACCACGCCGTATTGCCGCCCGTGCCGCGGCCGCACGCATGGCCGACCTGTTGGGCGAAAAAGTCGGAGCCCGTGTTGGCTACCGTGTTCGCTTTGACAGCAAAGCATCACAAGCCACAATGATCGAAGTTGTCACTGAGGGCATTTTCAGCCGCATGCTGGCTGACAATCCCGGGCTTGAGGGTGTGGCCGCTGTTTTGTTCGACGAATTTCACGAGCGCAGTCTGGAAGGCGATCTTGCGCTGGCGCTCTGTCTCGATCTGCAATCGGGATTGCGAGAAGATTTGAGGCTGGTTGCAATGTCAGCCACACTGGATGGGGCTGCCGTTGCTGGCTTACTGAAAACTTCCGTTATCGAAAGTCGGGGGCGGTCGTTTCCGGTCGAAATCATCCACCGCGAACATTCCTCTGATGTGCCGATCGAGAAAGCGGTCACGGCTGCAGTTGTCGATGAACTTGCCGCAAATCAGGACGGAAGCATTCTCGTATTTCTGCCGGGCCGCCGGGAGATCGAGCGCCTGGCGGAAAGCCTGGCGACGCGGTTACCGGCCGGAGCGGTCTTGCACAAACTCTATGGCGCTCTGCAACCGGCGGAGCAGGACGCTGCTCTTCAGCCGGCGACCGCCGGACAACGAAAGGTCGTTCTCGCCAGTGCTATTGCCGAAACGTCCTTGACCATTGACGGCATCACTACCGTGGTCGACACCGGCCTGTCGCGCCAGCCTGTCTTTGAGCCGGCAACCGGCCTGACACGCCTGCAGACTGTGCGCGCGTCGCAGGCCTCGGTGACTCAAAGAGCAGGACGTGCCGGCCGGCTGGTCCCGGGACGTGCTGTTCGGTTGTGGCGTGCGGCGCAGACTGCAGCCCTGCCGGCGCAAACCACACCGGAGATCCTCAATGCCGATCTTACCGGCCTGGTGCTCGATCTCGCCGACTGGGGTGTCCATGAGGTCAATTCGCTGCGTTGGCTCGATGTTCCCCCGGAATCGGCGGTCAACGAAGCCCGCGCTTTGCTGCGCGAATTTGGTGCGCTGGATGCTGATGGAGCTTTGACCCGGCACGGCAAGTCAATGCACGCCGTCGCACTGCCGCCGCGGATGGCCCACATGGTTGTGGTTGCCGCGGAGTATGGCCTGGCTTCGGCCAGGCGGGCGGCGCTTCTGGCGCTGCTGGTGCAGGAGCGCGGCGCAGGTAGCACATCCAATGACCTGGCGGAAAGGTGTGACAACACAATCCGGAACAAAGACAGCCGCAGCCGAAAGCTGGTGCAGCACGCCAACCGACTTGCCGAGCGGGCTGGGGGAGAGAAACCGGGCGAGCCGCTTGATCACGGTGTCCTTCTTGGTTTTGGCTTTCCGGACCGCATTGCACAGGCCACCGGCACCGGCCGCTTTGGGGCGCAGCGGTATCGGCTTGCCAATGGACGCGGAGCCGAGGTCGATGGCGACAGCGTGCTGGCCCGTGAACCCTGGCTGGTTGTTGTCGATATGGCAGGCCGTGCCGGCGCTGCCCGTGTGCTGTCCGCGGCGGCGGTCTCGAAGGCGGACATTGAAGAATATTTCGCCGACCGGATTGAACAAAAGGTGGACACAGAATTTGACGCCGGGACGGGCGCCGTCTCAGCAACCCGATCTCTGCGGCTTGGTGCAATTGTGCTTGGTAAGCCGCAACCTGCAAAACTGGATGCGAGCAACGCACAAACCTTGCTCATGCAGGCAGTCCGCGAACATGGCGTCTCGATCCTGCCATGGCGTGAGACCGAAATATTGCTGCGCAATCGACTGAGTTTTTTGCATCACAATCAGCCAGACCGTTGGCCACAGGTCGACGATGACAACCTCCTGCAGCGTCTTGATGAATGGTTTGCGCCTTTTCTTGCCGGATGTACGTCGCTCGCCGCATTGAAACCGGGCGCGCTGGGAGACGGACTTCTGCTGTTGGCCGGGCATCCTTCAAAAGTCGAGCTGGAACGCCTGGCCCCTTCATTCTATGAGGCTCCCAGCGGTTCACGCCTGCCGGTAGGATACCGCGATGACATGGCCCGCCTGTCGGTCCGGCCACAGGAATTGTTTGGTCTCACGGTCCATCCCTGCGTGCTGGACGGTACGGTCGCCATGGAGATCGAGTTGCTGTCGCCGGCCGGTCGACCGATCCAACTGACGCGCGACCTCCCCGGCTTCTGGTCGGGCTCCTGGTCCGACGTGCGCAGCGACCTTCGCGGGCGGTATCCAAAACATCCCTGGCCCGAAGACCCGGCACACGCCGAACCGACGCACCGGACTAAACGACGGCACTGAGTGGGTGCGGCAACTTGGCACAATAATCAATGGGAATTGCCACCACATTACGCATATGCTGCACCGGCAATAACAGGAGACATTGATGCCAGGCGACACCTATGTCGATGCGATACGCGACCGGGTGCTCATTCGCCTGGACACACTGATCCGCTTGCGCTGGTACGCCATTATCGGCCAGTTGGGTGCTGTTCTTGTCGTCGCTTTCGGATTTCAGTTTTCCCTGCCCTGGGAAATATGCCTCGTCCTGATCGCGGTTTCCGCCGGGCTCAATCTGCTGCTCGGACTGCGTTATAAATCGAACCATCGACTGCTTGGCGACGGGGCGTTCTGGTTGCTGGCTTTCGATATTCTTCAACTGGCGCTGCTGCTCTACCTGACGGGCGGCCTGCAAAACCCGTTTGCCATTCTTTTGATGGCGCCGGTTGTTGTTTCTTCCACCTCACTGGAAACCAGACATATTCTCATATTGGGCGCTGTCACGATCGGTGCGGTATCTCTGCTCGCCTTTTACCACCTGCCCCTGCCGTGGAACACTGAAGTTCCGCTGAAGCTGCCCTCAATCTTCATTGCCGGCATGTGGGTTGCCATCGTGTGCACCCTCGCATTTACGGCAATATATGCGTTTCGTGTTGCCGAGGAGGCGCGGCGCCTGGCCGATGCCCTGACCGCAACTGAACTTATTATGCAGCGCGAACAACATCTGACTGCGTTGGACGGACTTGCGGCCGCGGCGGCCCATGAGCTCGGCACACCGCTTGCCACCATCGCGCTGGTTTCAAAGGAGATGGTCAACAGCCTGCCGGAAGGTAGCCCTTTGCGCGAAGATGCGCAGCTGTTGAGATCGCAGGCGCAACGTTGCCGCGACATCCTGTCGACACTCACGTCGCTTTCCAGCCATGGCGAACCTATTATCGAGCACCAGACACTTTCTGCAGTGATCGAAGAGGTCGTTGCACCCTTGCGGGATTTCGAGGTGGACATACAGATCGTCAATCACGGCGACCTTCGGAGTCTGCCGAAATGCGTGAGAAATCCCGGTATTCACTACGGGTTGGGCAACCTGATCGACAACGCCGTGGACTTTGCGACAAAGAAGGTAACCGTGGATGCCCGGTGGGATCCGGCGCAGGTGGAAATTGTCGTGCGCGATGACGGTCCTGGGTTTCCAACCGCAATTTTATCGCGCCTGGGTGAACCTTTTGTCACTGCCAGACGTTCCAGAAAGGGTAGCCGTGCGCGCGGCATGGGTCTTGGACTGTTCATCGCCAAAACTCTGCTGGAGCGCAGCGGTGCCGAGATAACGCTGGCGAACCAGCCCGGAAACTCGACGACACAGACCGGTGCGATGGTCAGCGTGGTCTGGCCGCGTGAGCGATTTGAGGACATGCGCCCGGCAGCGATGGGCGCAGTCAAAGAAGAGCCGGACGAAGCGAAAATCTCTCCGCAGGTCGGTGAGGTGACAATTTGATACCAGGCGCATCTCACTCCCGGAGATGCCAATAGAGGAGTGTTGGGACATGTCTGACACAATTGCACAGGAAAAACTCACCCTGGATTCGGGCGATGGCACAATGCCATCCCTGCTTCTTCTGGATGACGACCGGCCCTTTTTGCAACGCCTCGGGCGGGCAATGGAAAGCCGCGGATTTAATGTGACAATTGCCGAAACCGTTCGAGAGGGCATGAGCGCGGTAAAAAGCGACATACCGGATTATGCCGTTGTAGACATGAGACTGGAGGATGGAAACGGTCTCGATGTGGTCAGCGCGCTGCAGGACCGGGATGCCAAAACACGCGTTGTGGTACTGACCGGCTATGGCAACATCGCAACCGCTGTGACGGCGGTTAAACTGGGCGCGCTGGACTATCTGGCGAAACCCGCCGATGCAGACGATATCTATGCTGCCCTGATGCAGGACCCAAACGACAAGGCGGATCCCCCGGAGAACCCGATGTCTGCCGATCGGGTCCGATGGGAACACATCCAAAGGGTGTACGAGTTGTGCGACCGCAATGTCTCAGAAACCGCGAGGCGGCTGAACATGCATCGCCGGACCTTGCAACGTATTCTCGCCAAGCGGGCACCACGCTAGGCGATAGCGCGCAATACATCGATGGGTTGGCAAGGTCACTGCTGCGCTCAGGACAGGTGTGGTGCGTCAAGCAGCGTGGCCGCGTCGCCCTGCCAGGCTCACTTTCGCCTCCCTCTGGACCGGCAGGTCTGCCCGTTCGATGGCGAAAGCCAGGCCCTGGTTTTCTGACCTTGCTCTTAACGGGTGCGCAAAATCAGATCAAAGCCCCAGATGCGGACGGTGAATTACAATGTCGAACCCCTCTTCAGGGGACGGAGCAACAAAGTGCCTGGCAAGCTGGGCAAACTGTTCGTCGGTTACAGCAAATGGGTGTTCACCGCTTGCGTTCCGCGTGTGCAGCCTCGCCAGGCAGACCTCATCGGGAACATCAAGATAGTGCAACTTGTGAGAGACATTTGCAGACTGAATAATGTCGCGCATCCACTCTCGTCTGGCGATGGTGTTTGCCTGAAAGTCCAGCACCACGCACAACCCCGACTGCAACAAAGACACGATGTGCGGCGCCATTGCCTCCTGCAGTTTGGCAGTGCAACGCCCGTAGTCTGCAATTGAAGACAATTCATCAGCATAGAGTGCTGCAAGCCACTCATCCTCCACAATAACAACGGTTGCCGGGGCATCGCCGAGCTCTCTGGTCAGGGTGGATTTTCCGGAAGCGGCTTTGCCGCAAACGAGATGTAACATGGCCGGTGTTGCATTCATCATTGATGCTTGTTTGATCGAAAGGGCAATGCTGCCGTTGAAAGACAATTCCTTTTACAGCAGTTTCGTCAATCTGTTCCACGAAATCCAACTGGCCGGCAAGCGGCCTGTGGCGACGCTCTATAAGACGGAGCAGCGCATATACCGGGGGTTGTATCGGCGAAGATTGCATTTTTAACGGGCTAACGGTATCGTCGTTCTTTAGATGGGGTGCAGCTACGTGTGAGATGGAACATGCGCGCCTTTATTCAAAAAGCCACCGTCATTCTTTCCGTTTTGATTGTTTGTTTGATTGGAATTCTCGATGAGAATTCCAACGCACAGTCTTCCCAGAGTCCTGGATTCGAAGCTGCCGGTTCCCACCTGACACCTTCAGAGCGAGCAGGCAGAGAGATCTGGTTTTTTGCAACAGCGTTTAATGACCGGTTCTTCACCTATTCATATCCGCAGCGTCTGGGAGCCACGATAGACTGGTACCGAATTCTTGCGGCAAAAAACCGTCCCGACCTGTTCCAGGCCTGGGGCGCAATTCCCAATCCGGACTGCTGTGTACCCGGCGCCGACGGATGCCCCGCGAAATCAATGGATGAGACCTTTGGCTTCCCCTGGTGCCCCGGCGACGCCGAACTGCTGAAATATGTCGGCAAGACCGGATACCGTGACCCCGCCTGCGATTTTGGCGATGCTCCGTTCGATGAAAACACGCCACACGGCAAAATCGACCAGAGACAAAGCGCTTGTGACCTGAGATTTGGAACGTCGACGGGTGCGCTTGGTTTACGCAAATTCCCCAATCCGCGTTTTGATCTTGAGCAATGGCTCAAGGTCAATGGGTCGCGCGACAATTGGGACGGCTATGCCAACCCTCTCTCGGATGATCCGGGCAATGGGGATTCCAGGGTAACGCGCCTTTTTGACGGATCAGTCGAGCCACCGTTTCGCATTGGCATGGCCTGCGGCGCCTGCCATATTTCCTACGACCCGCTTAACCCGCCTGCCGATCCTGCCAAACCGGAATGGCAGAACATCAAGGGGCTGGTCGGCAACCAGTACAGCCGCGTCTCGCAAATGCTCGGATCGGGCATGTCGCCCAACCTGCTTGAATGGCAGCTCATCGCCCGATCCCGTCCGGGTGTTGTCGATACATCAGCGCTGCCCATGGACACGGTGCACAATCCCGGCACGATGAATGCCATCTACAATTTTGCGCGTCGGCCAAAATTCTCCCACAGGGTCTTGAAGTGGCGCAAGGTTGATAGCTGTTCACAGGAATCGCCCGAAAGCTGCTGGTGCGAGCCGGAAAAACAAAACAAATGCTGGAAACTCAGCGAGAAAGTTGAAGAAGTGCAGCACATTCTCAAGGGTGGCGAGGACTCCATTGGAGCGCTCGAGGCCATTCAGAGGGTGTATTTCAATATTGGTTCCTGCGGTGAACAATGCTGGCTGAACCATGTACCCGATCTGCGTGCGATTGATCCAAACCAGAGAAATTATGGCCAGACACCATTCCGCATAGGCCAGTGCCGGCGTGATTGCAGCAGCTTTCGTGCGATTGAAGACCGGCTTGCCAATCTGGGAGCCTATTTCTTCAGCGAGCGACCAACCGACCTGTGGAAGGCACGCGGTCTGTCGAGTCGCGAGGAGCTTGAAAAGCAGCTGGACGAAGAGTTTGGCGAGGGATCGGTCAAGCTCGGCAGCGAATTGTTCGCCAGACCCTGCGCAGAATGCCACTCCAGCCAGGACGAACCTTATGAAGCCGTCGATTTTCATGCTGTCGACCCGAAAGATCCGACATTGAGAATCGATTTTCTGAGCAACGAAGAACCTGTGCCTGTAACGGCAGTTGGAACCTTTGCCGGTCGGGCGATGCATTCCAACCACATGCCCAGCAAGATCTGGGACGAGTATGCCGCGCGCGACCTTGCAGAGCGAAAGCCGCTTGAGAAACTCAAGGAAATTACCAAAGGGAGCGGCCGCGGCTATTACCGCCCGCCATCGCTGCTGAGCCTGTGGGCCTATGCCCCGTTCATGCATAACAATGCAATCGGCCCGGAAATATGCGGACGGCCAGGCAGTGGCGACGACGAACTCTATTCGTCGCCCTATGTCGATGAAAACGACAAGCCGCTGGCAAACCCTCCGGCCTGCGTTCCGTTCGATCCAGGCGTTGAGGGACGTTACAAGCTCTTCAAGGATTCGATGCGTCTGCTCCTCAACCCGAAAGAGCGGCTGCGCAAGGTCAATCTTACAGACCACGAAATCATCTTTGATGTCACGCCCGACATCAAAATTGGCGATACCGAAGCCAGCTTCAGCGTCAAAGTGCCGAAAGGATATCCTGTCGTCCTGCTCAACAGTCTTCGCTTCAAGGACCTGGTGCAGGATGTTGTTCTGTCGTCACGGAACCCCGAAAAACTTGTGGCAAAATACAAGGGCAGGATTTCAGATGAGCGGTTCGAAACGCTGAAAGCGGGCCTCGAACAAGTACGCGAAGTCTTGCTGAAAGAAGCCGTGAAATTCGAACTCAACATTGGTGCGGCCGACACCTCATTCGTCCAGGAGTATTATTCCAACGTTTTGAATTATGTCGAGAATGGCGGCCACGACTTTGGAAGTGATCTCTCGGACCGCGAGAAAAACGCGCTGATCGCGTTTTTGGCCACATTGTAGCTTCTGGAGACAACGATGTTTGACAAATCCGGATTCCCATTCCTTGCACTTGTCCTTTCAGGTCTGCTGTTGCTGGCTTCGTGCGACGATGGCCCAGTGAAAGACGGTCCTGTTGTTCCGTTCGCTGCCATTGAAGACACGACGTTGAAAGATCCTGATAATCCGACCGTCAAGTTCCGGGTTGATATGGCAAAGGTCGAGCATGACTTCCCGTTGTCTCGCCCTGATCGTATGAAGCTTAATCCAGAAAATCTGGCCGCGATGACGCAGGAACAGGTCGATCAGGTCTATGGGCGTCTGACAGCCGGACCGGTGCCGGATGGCGTTTACCGCGGGAGCTTGTTTTTCGCGCGCGGCGATTCCGTCCGGCCACTGAGTGACGACTTCCGGGTTCGTCTCGAAGAGGTTTTCGGAGGCATAGGCGGTCGACTGAAGGGCAAGAAGATCGAACTTCTGGAAAAGGTGGGAAGAGGGCTTTGGAAGGGCAAGGTGTTTTATCGCGACAAGCGAATCCTGCGCAATATGATAGAAGACCTGAAGCCGTTTGAACGGATCATTGACGATCCGGACGGGATCATGACGATCAAGATTCCACGCTCCGGCTGGCTTGGATATATTCTGCCGTCAAATCGCGTTTCGCTGCTGTTTCCGGCCAAACTGTTCTGCGGTCAGAGCCTCATGGATTCCCGGCGGGAGTCCATCATCATCGACTATCTGTTCAGCGACGAAATTGAGGGCTATCGCAAGAGCCCTGACTCTTTGGCAGGGCGCGGCGGCCTGAAAGTCCGCGACGAAATTCGCATGGTGCGCCCCGGGCTATATCTCGGCCGTGCCTATGCCAACAAGCTCTTCTTGCTGAACTTCGTATTGCACAATCAGGAACTGGCCGAACAGGGAGCAGAAGCCTTTTTAGCGCAGGATCCGATTGCAGAAGATTGCTGGTCGGGGGAGCAACAGCGCAGCGCCACACTTCAATGATCACGCTGCCGCCGCCCTCCAGAACGGAGCGTCTCGCTCATGGGGCATTGCAGGCAGGGCTGCGCTTAGAACGTCGCTTTGAACCTTTCTTCAGGCCCTTTCTCAACCGGCTGTTTCGCGAACCGACGGCGCGTTTTGTTCAATGGATCATGAATCTGCGACGGAGCAATGAGGGCTTTGGCCTCGCCGAAGAAAAGATGCTGCCGGATGAGGAGGCAAGCCTGGATTCAATTGTTGAATCCTTCGCCAGCTACATGCGTCAGAACTATCGCGCCGGAGAGTATCAGCGCGGCGGTAATACCAAAACCCATGGCATCGTCCGGGCCGAGTTTATCGTGCGGGACGATGTTCCCGAACATATGCGAAAAGGCGTGTTTGCCAGCGCAAAGACCTTCAAAGCCTGGGTCAGGTTTTCGGGCCCCGGTCCCGACATGCCTGCCGATATCGATGATGTGGGGTTTGCCAGTTGCGCCATCAAACTGATGGGCGTGGAAGGCGATAAACTGATGGAGGACGAAAGCCATACCCAGGACTTTATTTCGGTCAGCACACCGACATTTGTGACGCCCGATATCCATGCCAATGCCAGGTTGCAAGCGCATGTGCTGCGGGGGACACCGGTGTTCTATTTCCTGACAACCGGCTTTTCGCACTTTCTCGATTTCCTGATGCAGGGCCTTTGGAATGAAACGCAGACGAGTCCGCTGGAGGCGCGGTATTGGAGCTGCGTGCCCTATCTGCTGGGTGAGGGTCAGGCGATGATGTATTCGGTGAAGCCCAAATCGGACAAGCGCAGCTGGATACCTGGAATTCCTTTCTGGACTTCGAAAAACTACATGCGCGAATTGATGGCAAAGACCCTGTCGGAAGAACATGCCGAATTTGATTTCATGATCCAGGTCCAGACCGACCCCCACCTGATGCCGATTGAAGATGCGGGTGTGCGTTGGCAGGAGCGTCTTTCGCCGTTCGTTCCGGTGGCAACCTTGCGCATCCCGAAGCAGAAGTTTGATTCAGAATCGCAGTTCAGATTTGGTGACAACCTGTCGTACCAGCCGTGGCACTGCATCGCCGAACACCGTCCGCTTGGCAATCAGAACCGGGCGCGGCGCCGCATGTACTGGGAGTTGCGGCGCCTGCGCCAGACAATGAACGGAACGCCGCATATTGAACCCACCGGTGATGAGGTGTTTGAGTAGGCGCAGCCGACATTCGAGCGAACCATCACCGGCCTGCAATATACCGCAGCGCCCGAAGCCCGGGCATGAAGAAATAGCCGCCGCCATTAACAGTCACAAATTGCTGCAGCCCCGTGAGCTTTCGGGCAGCGCCGTTGTCCTGGGGAATGACATAATTGTCGGTCGCCCCACCGGACCACAGGGACGCTCGGCTTCCCAACAGCGGATCGCTGTTGTCCAGACCATCAAATTTGGGATTTTCGAGCCACGAAGACTGAATGAATTCGAACTGCCGGGAAATGTTGGCGTTTAGACAGATAAAGCGCAGACCGCGCTTTGCCGGCTTGCCTTTGCGCCTGGATCGACTTTCACTCCCGGCGACCGGGCCAAAGATCCGTCCCCGCCGCACAATCCGGTGAAACCGGGTTGCAGCCACAAGGTCGTGGTGCGGGTCTTTGAGGTCGAAACCCAGCATGCGCATGGCGCGGGAAACCCAGTTTCTGCGCCCGGCCGGCAGGTCGCCGGTGCGCGGATTGGCGCGGCGTATATGGGCGCCATGCGGGCACACGGTGCCAGCCATATCGTGCGCAAAAGTGAACTGGTTCAGCCAGACATCCTGCATCTTGGGGCCCACACCCTCCATCGGGAGGTTTTGCAACCGTGCGACAGGCGCCCCTTCTGGAATGGTCTGACCGGGGTTGTCATTGGGGACAATATCAAGCCCGTCAGGAATGATTGGAAGACCATCGGGATGGCGACCGACCATCGCACGTTTAAGCGCGCGGTATTGGTCTTTATCGCTGCCGGTTTGATCTAAAATGAAGTCTTCGAAGGCGGCCACGTTCTGTTCGAGATCGCGGAAGACAAGGTAAGTTCCGTTTCGGCCAAGATCCAATTTGCCGGGAATGTCTTCGGCAAGCGGCAATGTGCCGGGCGGAAGCTCCTTTGCATCCAGCAGGGGACGTTGGGTGTATTTGCCGTATTCGTTTGGATAGCCCAGCAGAAATTCGCCCAGCGCCGACAGGTTCGAATATCCGGCGGTCTTGGCGCGCCGCAGGGACTTTTCCTGCTCCCAGTCGATTTTGGGCTGGCTCGTCCCATCCAGAAAGCCGAAATGCTCTTTGCCGGTGAGTTCGCCGGTGTCGAGCGGTTTGATGAGCGGGCTGAACGCGCGACTCCAGCCGCTGCCTTTGATCTGTTTTTCAAAGGCAGCGAGTTGGCCGGTCCTTGCGAAAGTCATGATCAGCAGATGAGGAGAATTTCCCGACTGGCCCCAGTGCCATTTGCCGGGGCTGTTGGCATCTACATCGCCAAGCCGGCGGGCCCGGTTTTCCTCGTACATTCCGGTTCTGAATTCATGAGAAAACTGCTCCAGAACTCTGCGCGGCAGTCCCAGTGTTTTCAAACCGTCATAGCTGAATGCAACCTGCAGTGCCGTGTCCGGCGGCGATTCTTTCAGCGCGCTCGAGATGCCTGCCCCGGCCAACCACTTTTTCGCTGCTGCGACGTTCTTGACGGTAAGCAGATGAAGACGCGATTCATCAAGGTGCCCGTGGCCAAAACGAATGAGCCCCTGAATATCGCTGAAATTAACATGGGACAGTAACATGGGATGCCTCGTTCAGAGATCGCGCAGCCAGGCGCTGATTTCATCGTCGTTCATTTGCTCCCGCATAATGCCCTCATGGACGCGCGCATTTCGCGCCAGGTCGTATGCGGTCAATCCGGGATAGGCCTTGTACCAGACCTCTGTAGGAAGCTGATGTCTGCGCAGGGTGTATTTAAACTTCTGTTCTTCCTTGGCACCGTCAAGAATGAGCCAGTTCACGCGCGGATATCCAACGCCGCCACCGAACGCCAGGTTGAGGCCCCATCCGACTTTATTGATAAAGTCATCCATATAGGCCTCGGTGGTGCCATCGTAATTGCTCGCAAAAATCAACCGTTGTTTGTCGTCGACAAATGTCCATCGGGCAAAATGAATGGATTGAATTCGGCCAATATGGCCGCGGTTGTAAATGTGTCGTGCTCCGTAATCGATCAGCCAAAGCAGCAGGCTGGACAGCCAGCGGCGGAACAGTCCCGGCTTTAAACTGCCAATGACCGTGAATTGATTGGTGACATCAAGATCCTCGCGCTCTGCCAGGCTGGCGATATGACGGTCCATACGCGCGACCGGTTCAGATGGAATGATTTCAGGTTCGTTTTTCTCGTAACATCTCAACACAAGGATGAATCCGATCCCTGCCAGAATCGCCGCGATGAGCATGATTGGAAACAAGACCAGGAGCGGAATCAAAAACAATGCGAATAGTGCAAGAATGGCAAGCGGCAGATTTGCCCTGCGCAAAATATAGAAAAACGCGATCGCACCGATCACCGCAAAGGGGACCATCACCCATGACAATGGCACAGAGATCGGCGTGAGAAAGACAAGAGCAAGAGCCCATGGCAGCAGCAGCGCCGCAGGCAATATGGCAAAGTGCAACAGGTTTGCGATCAGCCATGCGGTCGGTGTATCGGGCTCGGGAGGCGGCATCAGTTCAGGATTTTTCGCAACAAAATTTCGAAGATGGCGCCGGATTGCAGATACATCGTCGCGTGGTTCTGTCTGCATGGTCTGATAGGAACCAAGTTCCGCATGCAGCGCGTCGCGCAGCGTCGCCTCGCTTCGTATTTGCCGCACGGTTCTGCCGGTCCAGTTCACATAGGCTGCCGCCGGCGGATGTTCATTGGCTTTCATCCAGGAAACGAGATCGGTGTTCTCGCCAAAACCCTCACAATGTCCAAAAACCTTTTTCAAGCCATCCAACGCGACCGGGTTGGACGCGAAGGCCCGAAAAAGATCATCAACCGGGCCATCGCAATCTCCCAGAAAGGCCAGGGTGAGGGAATGTCTGGGGATCGGCAGGCCGAGCGCTTTGAAGTCGATCAGGGTTTTGTCGTCAACAATGACGAACCGCGCATAATGCAGATTGTCGAATGCGCCGAACGGAAACAGCGCATTGTCCGGGTCCGCCATTCCTGGCGAACCGGCATAATTCATCTCGTTCAGAAGGCCGTCCAGAGCAGCCTTCGCGTCCCCGCGCAGTTTTGCAACAACCATAAAGTTTGATTGCGGGGTCACAATTTATGGGTCCCTCTCTAGGCGGTAAGAATACCACCAAATTCCGCATCCACCAAACCCGGCAAAAGCTGGTTGGGCGAACCATAGACGCCCCCTGAAAAAACCGGCTGAGCGATGGTTTGGAGCCCCTGTCTTCCTGCGATCAGTTGAGCCCAATGCGCATTGCTGTCGTGACGACAGGTAGAGGTGATCTGTCCTCGAACGGCGGCTGGTCAAAAGCTCATGAGTGGAATTTCTGAACCTGCCGATCGGCTGGAATGGGCCGCGCTCGCAGCCCACAAATGAAATCTCCTGAAGCGCTGTCGTTCTAAACCAGCATCCCGCGAGCGGCGACAGGAATGACGTCAACAATCTCGTTTTCACGCACCGCGATCAACTGATCCACCATGTTTACTGCGACGCAGACGTGGTTTGGAATAACACGCACAATATCGCCTACGCGTGGTTTGTCGTTGCATCTGGTCAGGTCGAGAAACCCGTGCTCTTCCGCAAACTTGTGGATGCGGGCATTGGGGTGCTCCACCAAACGTCCAAAGCCCTCCAGGCCACCCGTATCTGAAGTCAGTGTTTTGGAACCGGCATCCAGAATGCCTCTCTCATTTCCGCCACGACTGACAACGCTGGTAAACACCTGAAACGCGCAATCATCGAGTGATGCCACTGCGGCTTCCACCATCATGAGATCATTGAAAATGCAGGTACCCGCCCGATGCTCTGTGGCGCCTTTCAGTTTTCCGATATTGGGGAAATTGGGAGTCCCACCGGTAGAGACAATCCCGGCAGACATGCCGAGCGGGGCAAGTCCGGCGGACACCGCGTCAAAGAACCTCTGTGTCTGCGGCCAGCCATCCAGCGGCGGATAAAACAAAAGGCCCGCAAAGCTGAGCCAATCATTCTCCTTGATCAGTTGCGCAAGAATGAGTGCCTCTTGCGGCGTTTCAACACCAGCACGTTTCTGTCCGGTATCGCACTCGATCAGGATATCCATGACCCGCCCGGCCTGCGAAGCAGCCCGCGCATATGCTTCAAGTGAAACCGGATTATCAGCACAGACTTTCAGAGCCACACGATTCTGCAATGATGCAAGGCGACCCGACCGCGCAGCGCCCAGCAGATTTGTCGCGATTACAATGTCCGTTATGCCCGCATCCGCCATTACTTCGGCCTCACCGAGCTTCTGGCAGGTGATCCCCGCTGCGCCTGCTGCAATCTGCATTTTTGCCAGCACAGGAGATTTGTGCGTTTTGATATGCGGACGATTTGCCACCCCGGCCTCATCACACCACCTTTGCGCGCGCGCGATGTTGCGTTCAACCACATCAAGGTCAATCACGGGACACGGTGTACCATAGTTTTCTATGATTGCTGTTTTGAGTGCCTCAGTGGCGTCCGTCATTGTCCATAGCCTCGTTGCTTCCCGATATTCAGGTATAGAGGCAGGTTGACCTGCTGAACACAATGCAATGTCCGCTTTGAGATAGTCTGGCGAGCACAATCCAGGCTGGTCGATCCTCAGCTAAGAGCCGCGACACTAACGTGCGTTAGCAACAGGTTGGAAGAACTCTGACGTTGCGACCTTAAAGAGTATTCCCCAGGCGGCAGGTCCGCCATCACACACCAAAATGACTTCACCTTTAGCCTGATTGCTTGCGGCTTCCTCAGTGACATACGCTCCATATATGTGTCGCTCAGAGCCGGTCCCGTATCCTGCATATTGACCGCGATAGGCACCTTTTGACCATCGTGGATCCGATAAGAATTCATCGCCCAGAGAATCAAAAATCTTCACAAGCTTTTCTTCCATTTCAATGACTTCTGATTCCGATGGTAACCAGATTTTTCCCGACGGTTTTGGACTGGCTCGAGAACATTGTTCGAAAAGTGCCGGAGCGTTCTCAAGGTTAATCACGAGCGGCCCCTTTGCCGAAAGCCCTGCCCAATCTCCGGCAAGTGCGGGGACAGCTGAGAAAAATGCAATGAACAGAAGGGATGCAAGTTTGAATTTGGGCCGAAACACATAAATTTCCTCAACAGCTGAATTCCGGAACAGATAGCAAAATCTGTGCGCACGGACAGCAGGAAGTCCGCCGGGGCCGAATCCGGCTTTGCCATCGATATCGCTGAACCCGTCGAGCGGGCAAAGCCGCCAGTCTCAATTCGCACTCTTGTCAATAGGCGACGCGCCAGCCAGACATTGTATGTCGATCGGTGGTTTGGCAATGTTTCAAAATGCTGGCCAGACTGTAGCTGACGCCAGTGTCTCGAGGGGAGGCGGTTTAACCGAAACGACAAATGCTCAAAGAAGACAGAGAAACGCTGTCACAGCGTGCGACGCAGGAGATCCTTCAGGTCATAAGCCATAGCAGGCATGACGAAGGACCGGTCTTCGATGCGATTTTGAAAAACGCTCAGTCGCTTTGCAGTGCACCGCTGGCCTTTCTGTCTCTTGTCAATGAACCGCGGACCCATGTTTTGATACCGGCCCAGCGCGGATCCCGACCCGAATTTGCCAGGGTCCTGGAGGGATTTGCCGAGCCTGTTGAACGCTCCGAACTGTTAGCCGTTCGGCCTGTGGTCGATCCACAAGTCATCATGATGGACGACATTGCTGACGATGACCTCTATCGCAAACGTGATCCCCGCAGGGTCCAGATGGTAGAAGTTGAAGGCGTGCGTTCTGTTCTCGTGGTGCCGCTGATAAAGGATGACCAGGGCATTGGCTGCATTACGCTTTATCGACGAGAGGTAAGTCCCTTCTCTGAAGGAGACGTCTCCCTGGTGCAGAATTTTGCTGCGCAGGCCGTCATCGCAATTGAAAACGTTCGGCAGTTCCGCGAATTAGAACGTCGTCTCGAGCGAGAGGCTGCAACGAGGGAAATACTGCAGATTATCAGCGAAAGCCGGGAGGACGAACAACCGGTTTTTGAAGCCATTCTGGAGCGGGCCTGCAAATTGTGTGAAGCACCCAGCGCTGGTTTGCTTCTTGGAACCTCGCAGGACGAATTGGTAACTTTTGCGGCCAGCGCGGGCGCCAATAAGAAAGTTACCGACGCCCTGCGGGCCGCCAACTTACCAATGGATGCAAATGCCTCCTATTCGGCGCGCGCCATTCTAGAAGAAAAACTCTATCACCTTGAAGATATGGGCGAAGGTGACTTGTATAAATCCGGTGCAGATTTCGTACGAAACAACGTCGATAGCCTTGGAATTCGCTCGGTCATTTTTGCTCCGCTTATGGGACAACATGGTGCGCTGGGAGTTATGGCGCTGTTCAGAGAAGAAGTTCGGCGTTTTGAACCCAATCAGGTCGAGCTTGTTGAATCTTTTGCAGCTCAGGCGGCCATCGCCATTGAAAATGTTCGCCAGTTCAAAGCGCTCGAAACGCTCAATGCCGAGCTTGAAGACCGGGTGGACAAGCAGGTCGGCGAAATCGAGCGGATGGGCAAGCTGAAACGGTTTCTGCCGGCCGCTGTTGCTGACACCGTCGTTTCCCAGGGGTCCGAAAAAATGCTCTCCAGCCACCGGGCACTGCTTGGTGTGTTGTTCTGCGACATTCGGGGTTTTACGGCCTTTTGTGAGACCGCCGAACCGGAAGAAACCATTGAAGTTCTGCAGACCTATCACGAGGAAATGGGCAAGCTCATTAATGAGCACGGCGCGGGGGTCGATCATCGGATGGGCGACGGGATAATGGTCCTTTTTAACGACCCTGTCCCTTGTGATGACCCGGCCGGAGACGCCGTTCGACTGGGGATCGCCATGCGCAGCCACATGGTTGAAATCGCCGGAAAGTGGAAAAAACTGGGTCACCGCCTGGGCTTCGGGGTGGGTGTTTCTTTGGGCTATGCGACTGTAGGGATGGTCGGTTACGAAGGACGCTCCGACTACACGGCATCGGGTACGGCGGTCAATCTGGCGGCCAGATTGTGCGACCGTGCAGAAGACGGTGAAATCCTGATGAGCCCCAGAGCTTACACCGCGGTGGAGGACGATTTTGAAGGCGAACCAACCGGCGAAATCAAGCTCAAAGGCATTCGCGAGCCGGTTGAGGTGTATCGCTTGCTGAATGAAAGCCCCGCCAAGACGTAAGTTGGCGACACGCTAGATCCGCGAGCTTTCAGGCCATCGTAGGATGAATTTTTTTAGCCTGTCGATTCGAAAATCGTGCACCGGGAGAACGAAAGCGATGAGCATTGGATGAGTATCTCCAAATCCTGGGATCAGGAAGATTCTCGTCTCACCGGTGCTCGACCCGAAATCGTTTGAGAATGCTAAAGGCTAATCATGGGCTGATGGCACAGGAGTGCCGGAACCATATTCGATGCGGAACAGGCACGCCGCGCGCCGTTTGATCAGCGCGCGAGCGATCGTCATATCTGATATTTCTGCTATTCCGCCTTTTTGCGGAATTGTTTGTGGCAAGCACCGCAGGCCTGGCCGACAGGACCCATGGCTGCCTGCAAAGAAGCAAGGTCTTTGCCCGCAGCATCTGCCATTCCATCGGCGGCGGCACTGAGGGCTTTGACAGATTCAATGACTTTGGGGAAATTCTCCCAAAGGGCCGGCAGTGCTTCCGTTTTGTCGCCCAAAGCGGCGTTGTCACTGCCCTTGGGCCACATGTTCTTGCCGTCCAGCTGGGTCAGAATTTTGAGGCTGTTGGCTGCGCCCGTAGCGGCCTCAGCATTGTATTCCACATTGCCTTTGGCCATGGCTCCCAATTGTCCAAGATAAAAGGCACGAAGAACCATCTCGGCTTTCCGGGCTTTAATGGCCCCGTCAAACTCGTCTGCGGAACTCGCAGCGCCGGCAGGCAGGCTCATGGCAATCGCCATCAGCAGCGATTTGGTAAAAACTCTCATTACATGTTCCTCTTTCGCAATCGATTGAGATCATATTTCTATAGAACAAAAAGTATCGCTGTGCAACAAAATGTCCTATACAAGGATTGACATGAGCAAACCACAAGACCCCCGTTTAATTGCGACAAGAGAAGCGGCGCTGGAGGCAGCACAGCTTATCCTTCAAGAGGAAGGTGTTCTGGCGGTTACCCACGCGTCAGTTAGCGAAGCAACGGGCATCTCGAGGAGCACGCTCTATCGGCATTGGCCTCAGATCGATCGGATGCGTAACGATGCCTTCAAACGCGCCGCAAGTCCCTCGAATATTCCGCCTGCAACAGACGGGCCATTGCGGACTGATCTGACCTGGGTATTGGGTATTCTGGTCTCAGCGCTCAATGATACGCCCTGGGGGCCGATCGCGCCGCAGGTGATTGCCGCAGCGGCTACCGATCAGGAGGCTCGCACCGTCATCAATGATTTTATGAGTGAGCGCATTGCCTATGTGGACCGCATCTTCGATGCGGCCAGGTCGCGAGGAGAAATCGCTCCTGATGTTCCCGTGCGCAACCTGATCGAGATGGCGATTGCCGTTCCCTATTTTCGAAAACTGATTGCGGGTTTGCCACTCGATCAGGATTGGCTCGAATCCCACGTCGATATGATTTGCCAATTAGCCGGGGTTGCCGACAAGTAGTCGCCTGGATCCCTTACCGGCCCCGAAAATTCATTCGTCGAACGCAGTTTGCCTTGGAGAAGGCTTTGTCCATTTCAGGAAAAGCGATGAAGTCGAAACTGGCAGGCCGAGGTGGCGATCGGGATGGCCACCGCAAAAGGATGGACCTTCTTCCGTAACCGAATTCACCACGAATCTGTGGCGCGTGACGCATTGTGTCTTTGTGCCGCTGACTCACCGACCTCGACGGGCAGCCTGGTTCTGCGACCCGATCGCAGGTGATTGATTATCCGGTTTGCTGTTTTTGCGATGGGCCTGGGAAGTCTGATTTGCCTCGTGAGCCATGTTGACGGTTCAACGCGTTTTCCTAACTGCCCTTGCCCGTCGCTGACGAGTTCGAGAATTCTTTTTTTGATGGGCGTACAATCGCCGCCATGCCCGGCCTGCTCAACAGCCTTATCCAACAGGAATGTCAGCAACAGCGCCTTATGGTCCGCCGACTCAGGTTCATGCTTCAAAATCCGGGCCCAGCCGGCATTGATGCATCGATCGAGATCGCGAATATCTTCCTCAGTGGTGTTCTCCACCGCCCGCTCCATGCGCTCGTTCAGACTTATGAATTCGGCCAGCAATTTTGGAGTGGTCAAAACAGCAAACTCGTAAGTGGTTTGCTGCACCAAGGTGATGCAGCGCGTTTGGTTTGCCCGTCCGCAAGCCGCAGCTACGAGCCTGATTTAAAGAGTTCCTGACCCTGCATCCTGCGACTTGCGGCCCAGGATGGTGAAGTTCGACAATTCCCCCTGAACTTCACGGCCCCGGCCAGGAACTCTGCGATGGCATATGGGCATGCATCACGAGTCGAGACCTCGCATCTTTTTCAAAAACAGTAAAACGAATATAATAAATATATAATATCCAAAAATTCGATG
The DNA here is from genome assembly GCA_938044775.1 of uncultured Rhizobiaceae group bacterium. GTDB lineage: Bacteria > Pseudomonadota > Alphaproteobacteria > Rhizobiales > Rhizobiaceae > Pseudahrensia. The sequence goes on along the minus strand of CALIOE010000005.1, from coordinate 2,695 downwards.
GAAAGATTTAGTCTTTACTGTCCGCCATTGTCTGCATCAGCTCGAATATCAGCTTCTTTTCAGAGGCATGAATCTCGCCATCGCTTTGTGCAACGGCCCAAAGTGAGCGCAGCACATCGAGCTGCTGATCAATGTCGAGTCCTGCGATCAGTTTGTTGATCGCGTTGCCCCGCTTCCGTGCAGGCTGAACTTTTACTGTCGCGTGGTACAGCTGCTTAATCAGCTCATTGTGATCGGGTCGATGGCCTTCCAAAACGGCCTCTGCGGTCGAGTTTTCAACATCAAGAACTTTCCCGTCGGCCTGAGTCATGGTCGCCAACAGCTTAACGAGGAGGGCCAAATGCTCTTTCTCGCGATTGGAATCCCGTGCTACTGAACCAGTCTCGTCCGGGGTTTTGTTTTTCGCCATTGCAGGTTCTCATTGTTTGCCGCGCGAGCTTGCCACCAATGATAGCAATTAATGTGAGGCAGACAATTGGCGCCTGGTCTGCGGGCCGGATCAGCGTGGACTCGATCAGCATGTCATCCCTGCTTTAAGATCAATCAAAATCTCCCCGTTGCGCTCGATTTTGCTCTGAAGAGGGTCTAGCCCATCGTATATGGTTGGAGTTTTGGGCAGGATCGGACTGTGTGCCGCCTTACAGGCCTGCGAGGCGGGTCCCGCGGCAAGCTGACGGCGGCGTTGATGCAGTCGAGTTCCATCGCCCGAGCGGGAGCGTCGCCGGATCAGACGAAACCATCGAAAAGAAAATCATCCGCCATCAGTTCAGCAGGACGAATACCCTCGATAGTGAAGCTCTGATTGGTACCGAAGTCGACAAAGGTGTTGCCATTCACATTGATTGATGCCTCGAGCACATCGATGAGGCTATCGGCGGTTGAGGCGTTCAGCACGATGATATCGCCATCCGCCTGGCTGAAATCAGCAATCACATCATCATCCCCAAAGAACCCGAGCATGTAGAACAGATCCAGCCCGGCTCCGCCGATAAGGAGATCGGCCCCGGGCCCGCCATACAGCGCGTCAGCGCCACTTCCCCCAATCAGTGTGTCATGGCCAATGCTGCCATAGAGAAAATCTGTGCTGCTCCCCCCGGACAATGTGTCATTGCCGGCACCTCCATAAAGTTCATCGAGCCCGGCATTGCCATACAGCTTATCATTGCCGGTGTTGCCGTGGATGATGTCGTCACCCTCTCCACCATAGATCGTGTCATTGCCGCCCTGAGCGAAGACAATGTCCTCTCCTGCACCGCCATAGGCGACATCATCGCCGCTCCCGAGTTCGAAGTAGTCGTTACCATCATCACCATGGAAACGTTCGGCGCCCGATCCTCCGTAGAGGCTGTCACCCCCCTCGCCGCCATGGATGTCATAGTGAATGGAGTTGACTGAGAAGTTGCGGAACGTGTCGTTGCCCGCTCCCATATCCACATCACCGATGATCTGAGCATTGGCACCGCTGTTCCAGAATGTATCGTTGGCATCTAGACTGCTAAAAGCCATGGCACCAGAGATCAGACCGGAATTGTGGAAAAGCGTATCAATACCAATTCCTTCGGCGTTGAACATGTCTACGGCGATCCCGTCACTAGCCTGAGAGATGATCGTTCCCGTGTTCAGATACGAAGCACCACTGGCGATTATCGAAACACCAGTACCAACCTCAGATATGATAGTGCCGCTGTTTGTGAAACTGCCAGCTGAGTTGTAAAAGACCCCGATGCTCTGACCGATGATCAAGCCCTCATTCACAACAGTTGCATTAGTCAAAAGACCTGCAGGATCTACATAGATCCCTGTAAAGGATGAGAGGATCGTACCTGTGCTTGAATTGGTTATGGAGCCATTCGCACTGTCGCCGTATAGTCGGACGCCAGCACCGATGTTAAAGTCAGCGATGATAGTTCCATTGTTGATGACGCTGGCATCTTCGACACTGCTCAGGGCAATGCCCTGTCCGCCCGATATTCTACCGCTTGTTCCAATGTTGATGTTATAGCCAAAGACGTCAGTGAGAGAGATGGCAGTACCAGGAGACCTGATGATGCCATCAATGTTGAAGGAGACATCATTGGCGGTCTCCCCGATATCGCGAACGGCATGGTCGTTGAGGCTCTCGATGACTATTCCCGCAAACAGATTGTAGGTTGTATTGCCTTCGAGCAGGAGCTGGGGCCCAACTCCAATGAGATGTTCCGTGATGTTTTCCATCGAATTTTCTCCTCTGTGGCAGAGCCTGAAGTGGCTCCTGCTGCCGAAGAGGACTCAACACAATTCGGAACGTCAGAAGCCACCCTCGCGGGGTGACGTATTGGGGATGACTAACGGATTGAGAGAGAGGCTGACGGCAATATTGTTGGCGCCGTGCCCCTACCCTCATGCTCGAGGGTAGGGATATCGGTCGATCAGGTGAACGCGAGCTTATCCGACTGCAGTTCACCTGAATTGTTCGTCAGACGAAACCATCGAAAAGAAAATCACCCGCATTCAACTCGTTGGGTCGAATACCCTCGATGATGAAGCTCTGGTTGGTGCCGAAGTCGACCAGGGTGTTGCCGTTCACATTGGTTGAGGCCAGCAGCACATCATTGAGACCTTCTGCAAGACCAGGGCTCAGCACGATGATATCTCCCTCCGCCTGGTTGAAATCGGCAATCACATCATCATCGCCGAAGAAGCCAAGCATGGCGAA
>CALIOE010000004.1 GCA_938044775.1 uncultured Rhizobiaceae group bacterium | reverse complement strand
TCGGCCGGACGTCGGCGAGATCGGCAATACAGTCGACATCCGAATTCTGGGCAAAAATCATGTGGCCAGGATAATTGAGGAAGGCCCGTTTGACCCGAAAAATGAACGACTTAGGGCAGACGGCTAGGCAGCGGGTCGTTTCAATGTCTGTAAACGCGTTTAGACCCGGGTAACCTTACCAACACTTGTTCGATTTATTCAGACTTTCCTAATCGTAAGCATTCTAGTTTCCGGTGCGTCAATTTGGGGTTGGCGTTTGAGGGAAGTGTGCACATGAGCGAGTTCGAACGAGCGCCAGACGGCTCCGACGTATTTGATCGGCTTTATCGAACGATCATGTACGATCCGGTTCGACTCATGGTGGCGGATGAGGGGCTGGCAGGGCGGATACGCGCTAAGCAGTTGGACAGCATCACGCGAACGACACCGCTCATGATGCTGGCGAATTTTGCCAATACCGTGGTGGTACTCTGGGTTTTCCGTGAAACGGATCAGGTCTATGCGCTGGGCGCCTGGGGCCTGGCCATGTTTTCGTTCATTTTCTTCAGCCTTTGGTCGCTGAAGGTCTGGCGCAGCAAGGCAGACAAAATAAAGTCTCTTCGTTCGACAGCCTCGGCAACCAGCAATGCTGCAATACTTGCCGGCCTTTGGGGCATCCTGCCGGCGCTTTTCTTTGCCGGCTCATCACCCACACAGATGGTCATATTGACCTGCATCATGGGCGGCATGATGGGCGGTGGAACGATGGCCCTGTCGATCATACCTGCGGCTGCAACAGCCTTTTGCCTGATGTGCGGTCTTGGCGCGGGCTACGCACTTGTTTCCACAGGTGAGCCGGTTCTTTTGACCTGCCTGGTTCTTCTTGGCACGTATTCCATCGGCATTTTGCGTATTGCCCATGAACACGGGCGACGGTTTGTGAAGCGCTTTCTTGACGAGCAGGCCATTGAAGAGCAGCGCTCGACCATCAGCGTCTTGTTGAAGGATTTTGAGAACAATTCCAGCGATTGGATGTGGCAGACAGATAGCAGCGGTGTGATCGTCGATCCATCTGGCCGTTTCTGCGAGAGTGTTGGCGTTGACCAAGGTCAGCTTCAGGGCAGGGCATTGCAGGATTATGTATCGCTGCCGCAAGACAAGAACTCCAGCGAGCTCACCTGCATACCGCTGAAGGAGCGCCTTCGGACTGATGAAGCGTTCAGGGATCACATGCTTCAGGTCAACACCAGTCAGGGACCGCAATGGTGGAGCCTGACGGGCAAGCCGATTCATGACGATGATGGCAACCTTACGGGGTTTCGTGGCACCGCCAGCAACATCAATGAATGGAAACTGGCGCAGGACCGGTTGAACAATTTTGCACGGTTTGATCAGATTACGGGAGTTTCAAACCGAAACCATTTTACAGAGATCCTCGGCGAAGCTTGCAAAAAGTACAACAACGCACCCGTCATCTCACCAGGCAATCCGGATGAAAGCTTTGCCCTGATCTTCATTGATCTCGACAAGCTCAAACTCATCAACGATTCCCTCGGCCACGCGACCGGTGATGCGCTTTTGCGGGAGGTCGCCAACCGCCTGCAGGCTCTGCTGAAAAAATCTGATGCGGTTTCCCGCTTTGGCGGCGACAAATTTGCTGTTTTGCACCGCACCAATGCCGGATTTGAAAACACCCGTTCATTGGCAGGGAGCATCATAGCGCAGCTCGAGCGGCCGTATCTGCTGAACGGGCATACGGTTTCGATCACTGGCTCAATCGGAATTTCATTCGCCCGTGGCCGCCCCGTTGGCGCCGAGGAACTTATTCGCAATGCCGATATTGCCTTGTTCAAGGCAAAAGAAGAGGGTGGCGGCGCGTTGGAGGTTTTCCAGCCGGGAATGGATCTTGCTTTGCAGGACAGGCGCGAGCTGGAAATCGATCTGAGAAGCGCGCTCCGCAACGAGGAATTTGAGCTTTACTATCAGCCACTTGCGAGCGTAAAGACTGAAGAGGTGAATACCTATGAAGCGCTGCTGCGTTGGAACCATCCGCGCCGCGGTTTGATGTTACCCGACACCTTTATTCCTTTGGCTGAGGAAACCGGCCTGATAAACGACATCGGAGACTGGGTGTTACAACAAGCCTGCAGCGATGCGAACGGCTGGGTGGCATCGCATCGCGTCGCGGTAAACATTTCGGCCCGGCAAATCCTGACTCAACGCCTCCTCATGCGGGTGATGGAAACGCTGGAGAGCACGGGTTTGCCGGCACACCGGCTGGAACTGGAAGTCACCGAATCCGTCTTGATTGAAAACCCCGAGCGCACCAGAAAGCTATTCACTGAGCTGCGCAAATTGGGTGTTGGTGTTTCATTGGATGATTTTGGCACCGGCTACTCGTCGCTCTCCTATCTGGTCCGCTTTCCCTTCGACAAGGTCAAAATTGACAAGACCTTTATCCAGGCGGCCGGGCAGTCTGAGGAGGACCTTTCAATTGTTCGTTCAATCCTTGGCCTTGCCGGCAATCTTGGTATTCGAACGACTGCTGAAGGGATCGAGAGCCAATCGCAGCTTGATATCGTGCGCAAGGAAGGCTGTGATGAAATGCAGGGATTCCTGATCGAAAAGCCGAAACCGATGGCAGAGATTGAAGCACTGGTGGGCTCGAAAGAGGCAGCCTGACATTGCGGCATTTCAGGGTTCATTGTTGTCGACCGATGCAACAGACCGCTAGATTTCTTTCGTCATATAGGTGCTGTTGGGATCATGCCGGTACTGTGCAAACGGCAGGCAGGTCTTGAAACCGTAATTTTCGTAAAGGCTTCGAGCCGGACGAAAGGCCTCCATGGACCCGGTTTCGAGGCTTATTCTTTTGTAGCGTCGCCGGATGGCCTCTTGCGCTATGGTGTTGAGCATGAGCTTCGCGATGCCCTTGCCCCGAGCAGAGGCCAGCGTATGCATGGACTTCAGCTCTGCATGCTTGCGGTCCAGTTCTTTCAGCGCTCCGTAGGCGAGAAGCTTGCCATCCTCGCGCGCCGCGAAAAATGTAATTCCAGGCGCGCGCAGGGACTCCAGATCCAGTGCATGAACACTCTCTGGCGGCGACAATTCGCGCATATGGGCAAGATGCAATTCAAGCAAAGCGATAATGTCAGGCTGGCCGGGATCTTCGACTTCAATTTTCAGATTCAAGTTTCAATCTCCCAGGTCCTGTCGTTCAGCCCGTTCCTGCTGTGGAGAGCGGCCGTACAGTTCCCGGTAGCACTTGGAGAAATGTGAGGCGGAAACAAATCCGCAGGCGACAGCGACTTCCACCACTGGCAGGGAGGATTGCAGCAGCAGGTGCCGAGCCCGGTCGAGTCGAATTTCCAGATAATAGCGGGCAGGCGACCTGCCCATGTGCTGACGAAACAAACGCTCGATCTGGCGTCTGGAAAGCCCCGCAAACTCGGCGATTTCGATCAACGTGAGCGGTTCTGAAAGATTGGCCTCCATCAATTCGATGATCGACAATATACGTGCATTTTGAACCCCCAACCTGGCACGCAAAGGCAGGCGCTGGCGGTCGTGTGGACCCCGCACACGGTCGGTCAGAGCCTGTTCGCAAATGGCGTTAATCAGGTTGTCATCGTGGTCTTCGGCGATCAGTGACAACATCATATCCAGAGCGGCGGTGCCGCCGGCGCAGGTGTAGACGTTGCCGTCCTTCTCAAACAGGTCGGCGTAGACATCCACTTTAGGAAAGGCCTCCTGAAAGCCCGGCAGGTTCTCCCAATGAATGGCGCACCGCCGGCCGCTAAGCAGCCCCGCTTTGGCCAGAATGTGGGCGCCGGTGCACAGACCTGCCACCGCCACGCCCCGGTTGTACTCTTCCCGAATCCAGGCATAGACCGATTTGTTGTCAAATTTTTCGACATTGACGCCGGAACAAACAAACAGCATCGAAGGGCGGTCAACCCCGTTCAACAGGCGTCTTTCGTCTTCGAGTGACGTATCGACGTTCAGCTCGGCGCCGTTGGATGCCTTTACAGATTGGCCGTCAAGAGATGCCAGGCGCCATTCGTAGCTGTTGTAGGTCAGCATCCGATTGGCAAGGCGCACAGCTTCGATTGCTGTCGCAAAGGCGATCATAGAAAAATCTGGTACCAGGAAGAACACAAACCGACGGCTCAATGCACTTTTTTCTGCGCGGGCATCTGTGCCACCGATCTCGGGGTGCTTCTTTGTTGTTTCAAGCATTTAACGCCCTCCCAAGCATGCCGGCTGAATCACCGCTAACACGGAAAGCCTATGTCGCAAAGAGAACACGTTGCGGACTTCGACAGGTGTGATCCCGGGTTCGCAAGATTCGCTCAATTGTGCAGCAAGTGATTCATCTTGCGGAAACCGGATTGCTGTAAGTTGTCTGCTGGTAAAAACTTGGGGATGTGAGCAATGAATCAGCAGTTGGCGCTCGAAATTGACGGGCTTGAGAAGGCGTTTGACCGTCCAGCGGTTAATGGACTGAATCTCAAGATTCGCGGCGGTGAGTTTTATGCCCTTCTGGGCCCCAACGGCGCGGGGAAGACGACGACTTTGCGCATGGTGGCCGGGCTACTTGCACCTGATGCGGGCAGCATTTCTGTTTTTGGTACAGATGCGCTTGCCGATCCGCTGGCGGCCAAACGCAAAGTCGCCTGGGTTTCTGATGAGCCGATGATTTACGACAAGCTCACCCCTTACGAGTATCTGGAATTCATCTCCGGACTTTGGTCAGTGGAGCCGGCGCTTGCGGAAGCGCGATCTCGCGAGCTCGTGGACTGGCTTGGTCTGGGAGAACATGCAACCGAACGCTGTGGTGGGTTTTCAAAAGGCATGCGCCAGAAAGTGGCTCTCGCAGGTGCGCTGGTGCACGAGCCACAATTAATCATACTCGATGAGCCCTTGACGGGGCTCGATGCCGGTTCCGCGCGTCAGGTGAAAGACGTTCTTTTGTCCAAAGTAGCGAACGGTACCACGATCATCATGACAACCCATATTCTGGAAGTCGCCGAACGCATGGCCGAGCGTATTGGCGTGATTGCCGAAGGTCGTCTCATCGCCGAAGGTACCTTTGAGGAGTTGCAGACAAATTCCGCCAAACAAGCTTCGACCCTGGAAGAGGTGTTTCTTGACCTGGTTGAGAGCGACACGCTCAACTCCGAGCTGGAAAGCCTCGCCGCATGACCGCCGCAGCTGCAAACACACTGCCGTGGTTCGCCGCCCATGAGGGACGGCTGATTTGGCGCGATTTCGTCTCGCTCATGACGGGCGGCAAGACCCGTCGCAAGGCGATCATGGGGACGATAGTGGCGGTGATGATCGTCGGCATGCACTGGTTTGCCGCCTTCCTGCTTCGTCCAGCCTTTGAAGTTGGCATTGCCGCAGACAAAACCACTTTCATGTTCATCAGTGGCGGCCTGATCATGTTTATGTCGCTCATGTTCAGCCAGGCCATTGAGGCGGTTACCAGGGCCTATTATGCCCGATCCGACCTCGACCTGATCATGTCGTCTCCATCTCCGGCGCATCGGCTGTTTCAAGTGCGCACAAGTGTTCTGGCTGTGCAGACAATCGCGCTTTCGGTTCTGATCGCTGCGCCGGTTATCAATGTTCTCGTATGGAAAGACGGCGTGCACTGGCTGGGCGCTTATGCGGTGCTGATATCGCTTGGTGCGCTTGCCACCGCCATTGCAGTTATCATTACACTGACGCTGTTCCGGATGGTCGGTACCGCACGCACCCGCCTCATTGCCCAGATCATTGCTGCCATTGTCGGTGCCGGATTCGTGATTGCCCTTCAGGGCGTCGCCATTGTTTTCGGCAAGGGGATATCGCGGTTCAGCTTCTTCACCTCGTCGGACACGATATCTTCAGCACCGGAAACCGCGAGTTTTATGTGGATTCCGGCGCGCGCCTCCATGGGTGAGCCGCTGGCGGTGCTGGCCATTTTGGGTTTCTGCTTCGCGTTTCTTGCCCTGGTCATCGCTGTTTCCTCCCAGCGTTTTGCAAAAGACGTCCTGGCCACCGCCGGGCTGGTCGAGCGCAAAACGAAAACCACGGTCTTCAGCGGGTTTCGGATGAAAACATCGCTTCGGGCCACGCTGCGGCGCAAGGAATGGGCGCTGCTGCGGCGCGATCCCTGGTTGCTGTCACAGTCGCTGCAGCAAATTTTGTACTTGTTGCCGCCGGCGCTGTTGCTCTACGTCAACTACGGCAGCAACCATGGCATCGTTTATGTGGTTGTGCCGGTGATCGTCATGGCTGTTGGGCAACTTGCCGGTGGTCTGGCCTGGATCACGATTTCGGGTGAAGACGCCCATGAATTGATCGCAACAGCGCCGGTAAGCGACAAGACCATTTTACGAGCTAAAGTTGAGGCGGTCCTCGTGGTTGTGGCCCTTATTCTCGCGCCATTCGCCGTTGTTCTGTCGTTTATCTCATACGAAGTGGTGTTTTGGATGCTGGTTGGTGGCGCTTTGTCCGCATCGTCGGCCGTATTGATACAGCTCTGGTTCCGCAGTCAGGCCAACCGCAGCGTGTTCCGCCGCCGCCAGACTTCATCGCGCGCCGCCACGCTGTGTGAAGCTCTTGTCTCAATTTTGTGGGCGGCGACCGCCGGTGCGGCCATGGCCGACGTTAAATATGCGCCAATACCCGGCACTCTCGTGTTGATGGTTCTGTTCATCGGTTGGCTCATCAAACCGTCTCGCAAGGAAATGGTCGGAACCTAGACAAGTCATCATTGGCTCAACCTAAGCCCTGCGTCGTCCACCCCGGCGGCGTTTTGGGGGCACGCCACCGTCATTGTCGGATTGAAGTGAACGCTCGGGCAGCTTGACCAGTTGTTCCAGTCGCGGAAACGGTTCGACCTTGTTGGGAAATGCCATCGCGTTGACGAAATGCTCCTGGAACTTCGGTTCCAGGGCGGTCTCGATCTTTTCGATTTTGTGAACCGTGTCTTCGATTTCGCGTCGATGATCACGATTAAGCAGTGCCATGCGGGCGCCTGTACCGGCAGCATTGCCCACAGCGTTGACATTTTCGACTTCACAATCAGGCACAAGTCCCAGCACCAGCGCATATTTGGGGTCGATAAAAGTGCCGAAAGCACCGGCCAGGCTGACTGTGTCGATGCGTTCGACGTCGTGTTTGTCCATCAGCAGCCGGACGCCGGCATACAGGGCCGCCTTGGCCAGCTGGATGGATCGAACATCGTTTTGCGTGACGATGATATCGGGGCCTTCGTCAGATCCCCAAAGCCGATATGAGTGTGTTCGTCCATTTTCGAACACCCTGTCTGACACCACAGACTTGCCCCCATCGATGACGCCATCTTCCGTGGTGATACCGGCGAGAAACATTTCCGCCATGACCTCGATGATGCCCGACCCGCAAATGCCTGTGACACCCGTTGCCCTGGCGGCCTCCTCAAAACCCGGCTCGTCGGACCATTGTTCGACACCGATAATGCGAATGCGCGGCTCAAGTGTCTGCGGATTGATACGAACGCGTTCGATTGCGCCGGGAGCCGCCCGCTGACCGCAGGAGATTTCCGCTCCTTCAAAAGCGGGGCCGGTGGGAGATGAGCAGGCGAGGGTGCGTTGCGTATTGCCCAAGACGATCTCGGCATTTGTGCCGACATCCACCAACAAAGCCATTTTGTCCTGCTTGTGGGGCGCTTCCGAAAGCGTTGCAGCGGCAGCATCGGCGCCGACATGACCGGCAATGCATGGCAACATGTAGACCCGGGTACCCTCGTTCATCTGCAGGTCAATTTCGGTGGCCCAGGTGTGCACAGCCCCGGAAACCGCAAGTGCAAACGGCGCTCCGCCAAGTTCTGTAGGGTCAATGCCGAGAAACAGATGATGCATGATCGGGTTGCCGACAAACACGCAATCGAGAATGTCCTGGGGCTCGACGCCGGCTTCTGCGCAAACGTTTTCAATCAATCCGTTGATCGCATTGCGAACGGCCTTGGTCATGGCTTCCCGGCCGTCGGGGTTCATCATCACGTAGGAAACCCGGCTCATCAGGTCTTCACCAAACCGTATCTGTGGGTTCGACGTGCCGGAAGAGGCGAGCGTACGGCCGGATAACAGTGATGACAGATGCATCGCGATGGTGGTCGAGCCAATGTCGCAGGCAATACCGAACGCTTCGTTTTTGAGGCCAGGATAGAGTGCAATGAGGGTGGGACGCGATGTCTTCAGGTCACGGTGAACGGCGGCTGTCACGGCCCACTTGCCCGTACGCAGAATGCTTTGCACCTGAGGCAGAATATGCTGCGAGACCAAAAGATCGGTGAAGCCCCAGTCTTTCTCCAGCATCACCTTGAGGCGGTCGAGGTCGCCGAGTGGTTTGTGCATATCGGGCTCGTCAACCTCCACATAGCACATGTGGATCGCCGGATTTCGTTCGATCACGCGGGTATCGACGGCCTTGCGGATCGTTTGCTGGTTGACCACGGTATCAGCGGGTATGTCGACGACGAGCGGACCTTGAATGGTGGTGGAACAGGACAGTCTGCGCCCTTCTTTCAATGCGCCGCGTTTGTCTGTGTAACGCACTTCTTTGGCTGACCAGCCGGAAGCGTTTTCCTCAAGTGATTCAATGCCGTGTTTGGCAAACTTGCCAAATTGAGTCTCAACCTGGCAGCGACCGCAGATGCCGCGACCGCCGCATACCGATTCGACGTAGACTCCCAGTTCCCGTGCCGCATCCAGAATCGGAGTGCCGATCGGAAAATGTCCGCGTTTGCCACTGGGCATGAACAGAACAAGGGGGTCGGCGGGCTTGGTCATTAAAATTCCCTTACGGGTAAAGGATGAAAATATTGCCAAACCTTCACGGCAATCACAGAGGTGAGACTTGCGCCAACCAGAAATATCATATGCCGCTTGTGCTTTAGTCGGGGGAGAAACAGCGCCTGCGAAAGCGCGTTTTGATCGATCAGACTGCCGGCCATCAGGTGCGCCCACAGTCCGACCGTGACCGGCGAGGCCGATCCAAACAAAACTGTTCCGCGCTGATATCCTGCGGACAATTCGGTCTAGCCACCTGTCCGTGCTGCTCTACCGCCGCGTCGCCTTCCGGCGGCTGCCGGTTTTGGCGTTCCCCCCTGATTTCCGGCCATTGTGCTGGGGAAAGTGCCTTGCGGGGCCACATGGTCCTTGTACGCCATGATCCAGTCAGTGCAATCAGCGTCATTGCCTGCCAGAACGTTGGCCGCACGGACCATTTCCATTTCTTGCGGGCGGCAGGGGTTCATAATTGCTGAAGTCATGCCCGAGGCGATGCACATGGGAATGAAGGCAGCATTGACGCCGTGACGATGGGGCAAACCGAAGGAGACATTGGACAGACCGCAAGTGGTGTTAACGCCAAGCTCTTCGCGCAGACGCCGCACCAGAGCGAAAACCTGTTGGCCGGCGGTCCCCATGGCACCGATGGGCATGACCAGGGGATCGACGACGATGTCGTGAGCCGGAATGCCGAAATCGGCAGCCCGCTCGACGATTTTTTTAGCGACGTCAAAGCGTACATTCGGATCTTCGGAAATACCGGTCTCATCGTTGGAAATGGCCACCACCGGGACGTCGTATTTCTTGATCAGCGGCAGTATGGCCTCAAGCTTTTCTTCTTCGCCAGTGACCGAGTTGACCAACGGTCGCCCCTTGGCAACCTTTAAACCTGCTTCGATTGCGGCGGTTACCGAAGAGTCGATGGAAAGCGGCACATCAACCAGTTCCTGCACCATCTCCAGCGTCTGTACCAAAAGTGGCGGTTCGGTTTCGTTGGGATTGACGGCCGTTACTCCGGCATTGACGTCCAGCATCGTGGCACCGGCGGCGACTTGTGCCAGCGCATCGGCTTTTACGGTGTCAAAGTTGCCTGCCTGCATTTCGGCGGCAAGTTTCTTGCGACCGGTCGGGTTGATGCGCTCACCAATGACGCAGAATTTTTCGTCAAAACCCATGACGATTTCTTTGGTGGCTGAAGCGATGACGGTTCTTGTCACTGGGGTCACTTTCGGTTGGGCGCGATGCGCCGAATGAATTTGCGATTCGGCTTCAAGACTTTGAAGCATTTGCGCTCATTCAACAGCATGGACCAGCTGGGGCGATACCAAATGCGACGCTCTGCGACGCCCATTGCGGCCTTGTTGTTTCTTGAGGCGGGGTCAATCGCTAGCGCGTTTGACACGATATAAATATATCTTTATATTGTTTCTGTCCATTGCAAAATACTTATATGGCGAAGATTAGGAGCTCCCGATGCCCACCGAAAATTCTCCGGCCCCAGCTAAAGTGAGCCTTGAATATTTTCCCCCAAAAGGCGTATCGGCAGAACGCAGCCTGATGACCGGGGCGCACGCTCTGCGTCGCTTCCAGCCAGCTTACCAGACAGTCACATTTGGCGCGGACGGTGCAGCAACCGAGGGAAGCCTTGAATGGTCGAGCAATCTTGCCGGACTGACTGACATTCCCACCGCCAGCCACATTACTTTGTGCCGGTTCGACCGCGATGGGTTTCTGGCCCACGCCGATGCGCTTTGGCATCGTGGCATTGAACGGCTGGTTGTTCTTCGCGGTGACGTGGAAGAGGGGCAGGGCAACGGTCTTGCAGGATATAATTCGGTTGCCGAGGCAATTGCCGATCTGAAAAAACACCACCCCTGGGATATTTCCGTTTCGGCCTATCCCGAACCTCACCCCAAGGCCATATCAGCCGCCGCTGATCTTGATGTATTGCTGGCGAAACAATCAGCGGGTGCTGATCGGGCGATCACCCAGTATTTTTTCAACAATGAGGATTTTTACCGTTTTCGTGACCGGGCCGAGAAAGCCGGATTTCGCAAAGAACTGGTACCCGGTGTCATACCGATCGTGAATTTTGAGCGCATCAAGGTGTTTTCAAAGCGATGCGGCGCATCCGTGCCGGCCGACTTTGAAGGCCTGTTCGCGCGGGCAGGCGACGATAAATCGCTGCATACGGATGTGGCGCGGGAAATCGTTCAAAAACAGGTCCGGGATCTCGCCCGCAATGGTGTCGACGCGATTCACATTTACACGCTCAATCGTGTCGATCTCACCGCAGATGCAATTCGTGCGTTCTATGCCGAGTTTGACGGGATGGAAGAGGCAGACTTTCTGCCGAGACTGGTTGGATAGAAAGCTACGCGGTTCTGCTGTTTTCCGTATCCACATCATTGTAGATGAAGCGGCACTTTCGGCGCGAGATCAGATTTGAGCTAGGCCAGAATTGCGTTCACCGGCTCTGCCTTGAAGCGAAAGCTGCCACGCTCAGTCAACCATTCTGAAGACGCCTTCAATCCGCCGAATGGGAACACGTGGATTTGCGCTATGTTTCCAACGCCTTGGCGCCATGCGTTCTCAATTGGATTCACCACATCTTCAGGTGAATGCCTGGTGGCAAGCTGGGCAATTGCGCCCGTGCGCTTTTTGAAGAAATTCAGCGAATTTCCAACACCACATAGCGCAGCATATTTGATGAGGGTGGTGATTTTTGCAGGGCCGGCGACACCCAGATGAACGGGAAGGTTGATGTTCTGGCGGGCAATCTCTTCCGCCCAGGCCACAAATTTGGGCCCATCAAACCCAAACTGGGTCACAATGCGAAATTCGGCATCGCTTTCAGCGGCGAAAGCAGCCTTGTCGCGCAAAACGTCCATCAGATCCTTGCCTCCATAGGCCACGTTACCCTCAGGATGGCCGCCAATGCCGACGTGCTTGATTCCGAGTTTGTCGATCAGGCCGGTTTGCAACAGGTCCAGACTTTGGGAATAGGGACCCATCTGCTCGTCGGCCTCACCGGCTATGATTAACACGTCGCTGACTCCTGCTTCACGGACCAATGCACTCAGCCTCGCATCCAGAGCACCTTCACTCTCGATGCGACGCGCAGGAACGTGAGGCACAGGCGCATAGCCCATATCGGTGACCATGCGGGCAGCGGCTACAATCTCGCTGACCGGATCGACACCGACATCGGTAATGTAGACACGCGTGTGGGCGGGCAACATGCTGGCGTCGAGCTTGGCGTCATGGACATGTTTGGCGGAGACTTCGATCGAAGCGTTGATATGTGGCGTGTTCATACTTCATGGCCTCCGTTTTTGACCAAAGCAACCAGACGGTCTTTGTCGTATTCTGTTTCAATTGCATCCAGCGCCTGTTGCGCTTCTGCTTCCAGATCATCACCTACGTCCGTCGGGTCGCCGCGGCGCCATTCTGCAAGATAGTCGTCCGTTTCAGCGGCTCCGGTTCGCATGGCGGCCATGTCTATGGCTTCCGTAAAGCGCAGCGAAAGCTCGCGCCTGGCCTGATTGCGCCGTCCGGCCTTGACCATGACCTGGGCCGGTATGTCCCGCCAATAGACGATCTGTAGCTGTGCCATGGGCAAATTCCGGTTTTTCTGCACTATACATGCGCCAGCGTTAATTCCTTCTCTTATGTAGGGGCGACAGGAAGATATGCAAAAAGCGACGCGGTCACTGTTTCGTTGGGTATGGTAACCAAACTACGGCATTGGCCTGACGCGCTTCCCCCTTCCGAACAGGCGGTGTCGGGGGTGAATAACGGTTCAAACTAGCTGTTGAGCAACATGTCGGCGCACTTTTCGCCGATCATGACGGTCGGCGCGTTGGTGTTGCCGCCGACAATGCGGGGCATGATGGAAGCATCGGCAATCCGCAGGTTGTTGGTCCCGCGGACGCGCAGTTGCGGGTCAACGACGGCTGTATTATCGGACCCCATGCGGCAAGTTCCGACCGGGTGGTAGACCGTATCGGCACGATTGCGAATTATCTGTTCCAGCTTTGCATCATCAAACACACCTTCGGTGTAGAGCTCACGCGCGCGCCAGGGCTTCAAAGCAGGACTTTCCAGCAGGCTTCGCATGGCCTTGAATCCCTTGAGCAACAGGTCA
>CALIOE010000003.1 GCA_938044775.1 uncultured Rhizobiaceae group bacterium | reverse complement strand
CACCGACTGCTGTGGTCGGCCCCTTCGCACCGGGAATGCATCGCATCACTGTTGTCCTGCGCGCCCGCGATCACCGAACCCTCGTGGGGCCGTCGGGAGTCATCTCTGCAGAAGTCGAGTTGGTGGAGCCGCACCGGTCTTCACGTGCTATCGGAGCTCGACGCAGCCATGTTGTGTTCTCTGCAATCTGACCTGAGGGCTTGCGGTTGTCCGGAGTTCCAATCGGTAGACTGAAACAAGAATGCCGATATGCTGGTCCTTCACCGGGAGCACCCGGGACAGCCAGATTGCCTGGCCGTTATCGCGTGAAATAGCTGGGAGGGCCAATTGCTTAGCGTTGCAGTCGCCGGATTTGGTTGGTGGGGGCGGCATATCATCGCCCGCTTGTCAGAAAACACGAAGCTGACAGTTGTGTTGGTGATCGAACCAGAGGCTGGATTACATCACGAGATTGCATCGCTTGGTTTGCCAGTGGCCACCGAATTTAACGCAGCCATCTTACAGGACGATGTTGATGCGATCATTCTGACCACGCCTCACATGTATCATGAAGAGCAGGTGCTGGCCTGCGCTGCGGCGGGCAAGCACGTGTTTTGCGAAAAACCACTTGGGATGACTGCCGCCGGCGCGGGTCGTTCTGTGGCAGCTTGCCGGGATGCGAATGTGGTACTCGGTATTGGCCACGAACGCCGGTTTGAGCCTGCGATGATCAAACTGAAATCGATGATTGATGCGCGTGAGTTAGGCACGATCATGCATGTTGAAGCGGCGTTCAGCCACGACAAACTGATCGATATCCCGGACGGGTCCTGGCGTACGTCCAAAGCCGATTCTCCTGGTGCCGGAATGACCGGCATGGGCATCCATCTCACCGATTTGTTGTTGTGGATGTTTGGGCGTGTCGAGACCATTCAAGCCCTGACAAGGGACCGGCTGCTGGGATGGTCGACCGGTGACATGGTTGTTGCGCAACTGGGCTTCGAGCAAGGTATGACAGCTTCATTGCAGGCGATCCTTGCGACCCCCCATTTCATGCGTTTCCATGTTTTTGGATCGAAGAAATGGGTTGAGGTTCGCAACGACACTCATCCGGATACGCCAGGCGGCAAGACTCATGTGATCGTCGGCACGTCCGGCGCGCTGCCGGTAACAGAATCCATCGATTGGTCGGATGCCGTGACCGCTAATCTGGAGTCCTTTGCCGCAGCAATTAATGGTTCCGTGCCCTATCCATGGACGGATGAGCAATTGATCCACAACATTGAAATCTTCGAAGGCATCATAAAGTCTGCCGGCTGCTGTGAGACCGTGCGGCTCAGCGCAACATGATGGCCGGCAGCCAGTTTGCCAGGGCGGGAACAAACAGCACAATGAATGCTGCAACAAGGATGAGCAGGAAATAGGGGAACGATCCTGAAAAGATCTTCGATAAGGTTGCTGTTGGGTCGGGCACCGAGCCTTTCACGGTGTAGACCAGCAAACCAAAGGGTGGGGTCAAAAGGCCTGCTTCGATTACGAGAATTCCGAAGATCGCAAAGGCGAGGGGATCGATGCCCAGCACCGCAGCGATCGGTGCGAATATTGGTACGGTCAACAGAATGATGGACACCGAATCGATCAACATGCCGAGCAGGATCCAGATCACAACCATCACACCGATGATCAAAAACGGGTCAACGCCGAGAGTTAGAAACAGACCTTTTATGTAGTTGACGGCACCGCCCATCGCGAGCAGCCGGGAATACATCTGCGCCGTAATCAGGAGAAACATGATCGGCGCTGTCGTTTTGCCAGCCTGAAAAATGGCCGCAAGGATTTCCTTGCCACGCATGCCTTTCACGACGCCGATAAGAAGTGCACCGATCGCACCAAACCCTGCCGCCTCAGTCGGGGTAAACAGTCCGGTCCAGATGCCGCCGATGACAAGCAGGATAAGGAATAGTATGCCAAGTCCTCCGATCACCTCAGACCGGGTTTCCTCTTGAGTCATCTCGAGCAGACTGTCGTCAAATGCCGGTGCAATTTCCGGATTACGGATGGCCGATATCACCACGTATGCGGAGAACAGCAGAGCCAGAACAACACCCGGCAATATGCCTGCAATAAACAATGCACCCACGCTCATTTCGGTCAGAATGGCCCAGACGATAAGCAATACGGACGGCGGAATGAGCATGCCAAGACAGGCAGAGCCGGCAACCGCTCCGAGCGCAAAGGTCTGTTTGTAGCCAACTTTACGCATCTCCGGATAGGCAATTCGGGAGAAGGCCGCGGCGGCGGCGATGGACACACCGGTCACCGCAGCAAACACTGTGTTCCCCGCAATTGTCGCGATGGCCAGGCGTCCGGGCAGGCGCCGAAGCGCGCGGTCGCAGATACGGTACAGGTCGGCAGCTGCACCGGACCGCGATATGAAATCGCCCATTAAGACGAAGAGTGGAATGACGGCGAAAACATCCTTTCGCACCGCCTCGAATGCAGTGTTTCCAAGAATCGCCAGCGCGGCTTCCATGCTACCCAGCATCAGGAATACGCCAAGGGCGCTGCATATGGCGAAGGCGACACCGATATGCACGCCAAGCAAGATCATGCCGATCAGCAGTGCCAGCATCCAGAGTGCAATGTCACCGCCCATTGCAGGCACCTGTTTCTGTGGATGGATGTTTCATTGGGATGCCGGCGCTTCGACTTCGTGGACGAGTTTCCCGGTCCAGTCATAGTAAATCATCGCCAAATAGGCGAAGGCCCCGAAAACGGACATCACCAGCACCAGCCCGCGCACCGGCCAGGTCGGAACGCGTAAAGCGCCCTCACCCTCATACTCGCCAATACGCCAGGCATCGTAAGCTGGTTCATAAGTGCTGAGCACCAGCCCGACAAACAGCAGAATGCCCAGTATAGAGCAAAGTGTGCGCAACAACCGGCGCACCTGAAACGGCACTGCATCGGCAAAAATAGTCGTCCGCAACATCGACCCGGTATAGATCGCGAGCGGCAATTGCAAAAAAGTGATGGCCACCACCGAATTTTGAATAATCTCCTTGGTGCCCGGAATTGGCGAGCTCAATATCCCCCTGCCTGCAACGTCCAGAAAAATGAGAATGGCGAGGCCGAGTGTCCATAGAGCCGACACAAGATGAATCGCACGGGCAAGGCGAACCGGAGCATTCATGCAGTAAATTCGCTTGTCATGGTTTCATCCGGATATTTCCCCTTAAACAAAGCTAACGAATGCTACCGCACGGCTCAAGTTAAATTAGCAGTCGATAAATTAGAACGGTGTAAGGCGGTGCCTTCAATGCAAACCTCTTGACCCCACTTCATGTTTGTGAGGGAATACGCGCAATTTAGCGATCGATAAATAAGGTTGGACGCCTGATCACTAAAGGAAGGTTGCGCGACCATCGCGCCCGAAATTGGGAGGATTTCATGAGAACATCTAAATTTACAAAAAGCCTGGCAGCAACGCTGCTTGCATCGTCGACCCTGGGATGGGTTGCCGCAGCCAATGCAGAAACATTCACGTTACGCGTTGGTGCCGGACACCCAAACGGTCCGGCTGTCTATGTCGCCGACCTGGCTAACTATTTTGTACCTGAACTAAAGAGACGCGTTGAGGCCGAAACCGATCACAAAATTGAGGTTGTAGAGGGTTATGGCGGGGCGATTGCGGGTGTCGCAGAAACACTGGAGGCCGTTCAGAATGGTATTCTCGATGTTGGTGCCTATTGTTTCTGCTTCGAGCCGGCAAAGCTGTTCCTGCATAATTTTCCATATTACGCGCCATTCGGCCCGCAAGACTCAGTACAGGAAATGGAAGCTGTGCGTGCAGTCTACGACAAAACTCCCTGGCTGACTGAGGTATTCGAAAAGGAATACAAGCAGAAGCTGCTCGGCTTGCACGGATGGGACAACTACCATCTGGGAACCACTGAACCCTGGGATACAGTTGAGGATTTGAAGGGTGTGAAGGTTGGCGGTGCCGGTCCGAATTTGCCCTGGCTTGAATTTGCCGGTGCCGTACCGGTCCAGTCCACATTGCCGGACGGATATCTGTCGTTGCAGACTGGTGTCTATTCCGGCTGGCTGATGTTTCCTTCCGCCTATCTCGGTTTCAAGTTCTATGAACCGTCACCACATTACACCCAGATCGGCTTCGGTGCGATGGGTGTGAATGGTCTGACGATGAACCTGAAGTCGTTCGAGAAGATGCCGCCTGAGGTTCAGAAAATTCTGGTGGAGGTCGGGCGTGGCTATGAGAAGCAGGCCGGTATTTCGCTCAACGGCCGCCAGAAGGCAGGTCTTGAGGGCCTGAAGAAGGTTGGTGCCAAGCTGAAAGTGTTACCGGAGGAGGCTCGCGCCGGGTGGGCAAAGTCCCTGGCGGCTTTCCCCAACAAGCAGGCAAAAGAAGCCGATGGTCGGGGCATGCCGGGAACCGAGGTGATGAAGAACTACCTCGCTGCAGTCGATGCCTCCGGCTACAAATGGCCGACAACTTATAAGATCGACTGACCGCTAACGCACACAGTCAGTCGTACGGGGCGGCCATGTGCCGCCCTTTTCTTCAACCCGGCAAGCCGATCTGAACGGCAAAGGAACCCAGCATGGATCTTGGATTTTTTACGATGCCCATTCACCCGCTGGAAAAGGACTGGCGGACTTGTCTCAGGGAAGACAAGGAAGCATTCGTGCTGGCCGACAAGCTCGGGTTTACAGAGGCCTATGTGGGCGAGCACGTCACCGACAAGGCTGAGAACATCACATCCTGCATCGCCTTTTTGGCTTGGATTGCAAACGAGACAAAGAACATCAGGCTCGGCACGGGCACCGTGAATATGCCGAACATGCATCCTGCGGCGGTGGCCAGTCAGATCGCAATGCTCGATCACATGCTGGACGGGCGCTTGAACTTCGGTATTTCTCCGGGAGGCCTGGCAACCGACGCCGAGGCATTTGGCAACATAGACAAAGACCGAAATCTGATGTTCCAGGAGTGCATCAACACGGTGCTGAAAATCTGGGAGGGCGATGCGCCCTACAATATAGAGGGGGAATTCTGGAACGTTTCGACCGAAAGAAACCAGATGCCGGAAATTGGTCAGGGCATCATGCCCAAACCCCTCCAGCAACCGCATCCACCGATTATCGTGACTGTTGTCGCGCCGTTCTCGAAAGGCGTAACAGAAGCCGCTGCAAGGGGATGGGAGCCGATTTCAGCAAACTTCCTTTTGTCGAAATGGGTAGCGTCCCATTGGCCCAAATATGTGGAAGGCTGTGAGCGGGTGGGGCGGCCTGCTGATCCAGCAAATTGGCGTGTTGCACGTTCAATTTTTGTCGCAGATGACCTGAAGAGAGCGGAGGAATATGCGCTGGGACCGGACAGCCCCTATCGCTACTATTTCAGCCAGTTGCTGACAAAAATGAAGAAGCACGGTCGCTCTAATCTGTTCAAGGAAGATCAGGAGATGCCAGACGACGACCTCACCGTCGATTACGTGCTGGAGCGCTGCGTACTCTGGGGCACTCCCGAGAAAGTAGCTGACGACATTCTGGCCTTCCGTGAAGAAGTCGGTGATTTCGGAACATTGCTTTATGCAGGCAAGGATTGGGTCGACGTCGAACTCGGCAAGAAGTCGATGACCTTGCTGGCTGAAAAAACCATGCCAATCGTCAATGGCGCTATCGGTTCATCCGTCGCCGCCCAATGACACGCCTCACGGATCGCATTCCCTATCAGGCAATCGTTGATCGTCCAAAGCTGGTTCTGCCGGACGGCAATCGCATCGCAGTCTGGGTCATCCTCAACGTGGAAGAATGGCAGATTGAGCGCCCCATGCCGCGCACGGTTCTGCCGCCGCCAATGGGACAACCTTTGCTGCCGGATGTGCCAAACTGGTCCTGGCACGAATATGGAATGCGGTCCGGGTTTTGGCGTCAGCATAAAGCACTGACGGACCGGGCCATTCCCACAACGCTGGCGATAAACGGCAATGTCTGCAACTCCTATCCGCGCGTCGCATCGGCGGCGAAGGAATCTGGCTGGGAGTTTATGGGACATGGATTGGTCCAGGGACCAACACACAAACTGGATGACCAGCGCAGCGCGATTGCCAGAACAGTTGAGACGATCTGTGAATTCCGGGGCACGGCGCCACGGTCTTGGGAATGTCCGGGCCTGACGGAAACGGACGAAACGCTCGATCTGCTGCGCGAACACGGCATTGAGTTTGTGGCGGACTGGGTGATCGACGATCTCCCACAGGATATCGACACGCCGTTCGGGCAGATCACCACCATCCCCTACACTGTGGAAACCAACGATATTGCTGTCTACGCTTTGCAGCAGCATCGTTCCGACGAATTACTGAAACGCGGCGTTGATCAGTTCGACCGCCTGTACCAGGAAAGCTCGGACAATGCCCGCGTGATGGCGATTTCGATACATCCTTACATTACCGGCGTGCCGCATCGAATCAGGTATCTTGAAGAACTGCTCGACTACGTAGGGGGGCACGAGGGCGTGGCGTGGATGACTGCGAGTGAAATCGGTGATTGGTACCGGGGGCAGATGGCGGGTGTCTAAACGGTGCCCAAAGCTTTCAATACCCGCTGTGGTGTCATTGGCATCTGATAAATAGAGGCCTGCATCGGCCGCAGCGCATCATTGACCGCATTCATCACTGCTGCCGGCGCACCTCCGGTTCCAGCCTCTCCCGCGCCCTTGGCTCCCAACACCGACGTCTTCGTTGGGGTTTCGATATGTGCGACCTGGATATCCGGCATCTCGGCCGCCATTGGCACGAGATAATCGGCCATTGATGCATTCAGCAATTGTCCATCATCCGAATATAAGCACTCTTCGTATAGCGCTCCACCAATGCCCTGAACAACGCCGCCGCGAATTTGTTCATCGACCAGCTTGGGGTTGATCACGCGGCCACAATCCTCCACCGCCCAGAAATCGAGTACTTTTACAAAGCCGGTCTCGATATCCACTTCCACGTGCGCTGCCATCGCACCGTTGGTGAACACAAAGGGAAAATCCGTGACCCGATAATGCCGGGTAGCGATGAGTTCTGGTGCCAGGTCTGAAGGCAACTCATTGCCACGATAATAGACAATCTTGCCGAGGTCGCTGAGTGGCATGCGTTCGTTTTCATCGGCCAGATCGACAATCGCTCCGTCCTTGATATCAAGGGTCTCCGGGGATGCCTGCAAGATGACGGCGGCGACATCGAGAACCTGTTCCTTCAGTGCATTGGAAGCAAGCAACACTGCCTCGCCACCGATTCCTGCACCGCGCGACGCCCAGGTGCCGCCGCCATAAGGTGTCGTCGCGGTATCGCCGGTCGTGACCTTCACGCGGTCCAGATCGACGCCGAAAATTCCTGCAGCAATCTGGGCGATGATCGTATTCGTGCCCTGGCCCTGTTCGGTGATTGATACCGAAACGTGCAACGCACCAGTCGCATCGAGTCTGACGCTGGCACCGTCCTGCGCCGAGATCGACGCACCACCGACGCCGTAGAACATTGGACTTGGATTGGTGACCTCCACCATGGAGACAAAACCGATGCCACGATAGATGCCGTTCTCGCGGGCCTCTTTCTGGTCCCGGCGCAGGCCATTGTAGTCCATCAATTCAACAAGCTTTTCCAAAGCCTTCTGGTGAGAAAGGTCATCAAATTTCATGCCCGCTGCGGAGCTTGTCGGATAGACATCATCACGCAACAAATTCTTGCGCCTGATATCGACCACATCCATACCAATTTCGTGGGCCGCACCTTCCAGCAATCCATCGGCCACGGCCATCGCGACCGGATGGCCAACTGCACGATACTGGCACATCATGTTTTTGTTCTGAAAGACGATGGTGCCCCTGGCCCGGTAGTTGTCGATTGCATAAGGTGCGCCAGTCAGATTCAAAATCTGATTGCACTCAATGCCCGAACTGCGTGGATACATGCTGTAGGGACCGATTCCTGTCAGATCGTCGATCTCCAATCCGACAATACTGCCATCCTTATCCACCCCAATCCGTCCAGTCACACGATGATCACGGGCGTGAATATCGGTTGAGAAACTCTCATTTCGGTCCGCTACAAACTTAACGGGGCGGCCAAGAATTTTTGCTGCAGCAGCCGTGGCGAATTCGTCGCCATAGGTGTGGATCTTAATGCCGAACGAACCACCGACATCCCGCGCTATAATGCGAACGTTCTCCTCCTGCATGCCAAGATGCTTCGCGACGATGGCCTGCATCATGTGTGGTGCCTGTCCCGAATAATGCCAAATCAGGGTTTCGTCCGACGGATTAAACTCGACAACAGATGCACGGGTTTCGAGTGTGACGCCGGTATGGCGGGCAAATGTGAAGGTGCGTTCCACGACAGTTACGTCAGCCCGGGCAAATGCGCCATCCACGTCACCAGCGTCCACGACACGTTCCCAGGCAAGATTGTTTTGATATTCGTCATGAATAACAACAGCGTCTGGCGCGAGAGCGCTTTCCACATCGCAGGCCGCGTCGATTGGCTTGTAGTCGATTTCGATCAGATCGCAGGCATCTTCGGCAAGTGCTCTCGACTGTGCAACGACCATTGCGACAGGTTCGCCTTGCCATCTTGCCCTGTCGATGGCCAGTGGCATTTGAGGCGGCGACCGCAGGCCCTGCAGATGGGTGAGAATTCCAACATAGGGTGTGACGTGATCAGTGAGATCAGCACCGGCAAAAACTGCTACCACGCCAGGTGCTTTTTCCGCGACCTGCTTGTCGATGGACAGGATTTCAGCATGTGCAAAAGGTGAGCGAACAAAGGCAGCATGAACCATGCGCGGTAGTTGCAGGTCGTCGACATATTGTCCGCGGCCTTGCGTCAGGCGTTTGGCATCTGCTCGTTCCACAGATCGCCCAATATAGGAATTGGGCTTGTCAAACGGGTTGATCGGGCCGGTCATGAGGATGCATTCTCCAACACGTCGGCAATGGCGTCGACAATCGACTGGTAGCCAGTACAGCGACAGTAATTTCCGGAGATGTGTTCGCGGATGGCCGTTCGCTCGGGGGATCCGCCACCTTCGACATATTCCACCGCGCTGGCCAGCATTCCCGGTGTACAAAACCCGCATTGCAAGGCGTTGTGCTTCTGAAACGCGTTTTGCAGTGCTCGGCCGGTCGGATTGTTTGCAAGGCCTTCGATCGTGGTCACAGAGGCTTGATCTGCCTGGACTGCAAGCAGGAGGCAGCCGCGAACCGCGACGCCATCGACTTCGATCGTGCAGGCCCCACAGACGCCATGCTCGCATCCGACATGCGAGCCCGTAAGGCCGACTTCGTTGCGTAGGAAATCGACAAGATTCATTCGTGTTGGAACTTGCTGTGAAACAATTTCGCCGTTCACCGTCATGGTGATGGTGCAGGTTTGGGTCATGCGTTCATTCCCCGCAGCGCCCGCCTTAGTACCACTTGCGCCAGATGGGTTTTTGTTGCGGCATCTGCGTTGAGATCGCCATGGAGGCTCTGATTACCAATGGCACGGCATGCAGCTTCAACGATGTCTGTGTCCGTAGCTGATTGCCCTTCAAGGGTTTCTGCAATTGCAGTGACATCGAGCGGACGGTCACTTACGCCGAAGAACACAATGCGCAAACCAGTGAGAGGCGCCATGTGTTGTGCAGCAATCGCGACACCGGCCATCGCATAGTCTCCGTGTCGCCTGGTCAACTCATAAAACCCGAACCGGTTCTCGATCAGTGCCTTTGGCACTGAGATGGATTTGATCAGTTCACCTTCATCGAGTGCCGTTTCGTAAAGACCCAAGAAAAAGTCCTTTGCCGCGATCTTACGTTCCCCGGATGTTGATACTGCTGTGATCGTAGCATTCAAAGCAATCAACAAAGCCGGCATTTCGGCAGCTGGGTCGGCCAGCGCGGCGCTCCCACCAATTGTGCCGCGATTTCGGATCGCGGAATGAGCGATATGCGGCAGGGCTATGGAAAACAGTGGGATGTGTTTCCTCACAAGATCGGAAGCTTCGAGCATGGCATAGCGGGTCATCGCGCCGATCTCGATATGGTTCGCCGCTTCGCGAATGCCGCGCAGCTCTTCAAGCGCGTTAAGATCGACCAGCGTATCGGGCTGGGCGAGACGAAAATTCATCATCGGCATCAGGCTTTGTCCACCGGCCAGTGCCTGCACATCGGCGTCATCCCGCGAAAGCAGTACCAGCGCCTTAGCTAAACTATCGGGCCGCTCGTAGTGAAAATCAGCAACCTTCACGTTTCACCTTCCTGTTACCCGAATTGCAGTCAGTGGCAGCTTTGCGAGTTGCCCAGCTTTGCCACTTCCACTATTTATCGAATTATAAATTAGCGGCAAGAGTGAAGTAGATATTAAGGCCATGGTGACGATCAGAGAGAAGACAACGATCACGATGAGAATGAGTGCAAAAAGTGAATCGCATTCAAAAAGCGTCATCAATGCGCGCGACGTTCAAAGCACAATTGATGAACCGGCGGAGCGCGGCGGAACGAATGAGGGGCTATCCCCGACAGAAACACTTATGGCTTCGCTCATCGGTTGTACCAATGTCATTTCGACCAAGATCGCCCACAAAATGGGTGTCGCTTTTCAGTTGGAAGACATCAAGCTGTCGGCAAAGTTCAACCGGCTTGGAGTAACGTTGCAGGAAGAGGTGGATCGTCCGTTCGATGACATTGTTCTTGATATTGACGTGAAGACCGATGCTTCGCCGGAGCAACTGCAGCAGATAAAGACCGATCTCGCAAAATTCTGTCCGATTGCCAAAGTCATTCGCGGCAATGGTGCAGCCATCACCGAAAACTGGAACGTCCTGCCTGGCTGATAATCGACCCAGTTCCCCTTCCAATCAGGAACCACAAATGTCCACAATGCTTACTCCAGACGCTGCCGTTCCCGCCCTCAATGTTAATACGATTGGGGGGAAGGCATGGGATCTCTCGGCTCAGAATCCGGAAAACTTCACCATGATCGTGTTCTATCGCGGACTTCATTGCCCCGTCTGCAAGGCCTATTTGCAGAAACTTGAGGCTTTGCTGTCCACGTACGAAGACGCCGGATTCTTAACCATCGCCATTTCGATGAATTCTGAAGATCTGGCAGAACAGTCCGCGGATGAGTGGAAGCTTTCCGGATTAACGATCGGCTACGGCCTGTCAGAAACCGACGCCCGTGCCTGGGGTCTCTATATATCCAGGGCCATAAAAGAAGGAGAGGCGGGCATCTTTTGCGAACCAGGCCTGTTCTGGGTTCGTCCGGATGGTCGGCTTTATCTTGCGGACGTTTCGAACATGCCCTGGGCGCGCCCGGATCTTGAATTCCTGCAGTCGAAAATTCCGTTTGCGGTTGAGAATCGATATCCTGCGCGCGGTGGTCACTGAGCGGGTCGGGTCTTACTCTTTCAAGCCGGTGGGAAACGCATCACCGATGCCTTTGAGGAAGAGATCGAGCGCATCGGAGATCATCCGCGACTTGTCTTCAAGGACCGGCGTTTCGTAAATATGCTTGCGAACCCCGTAGTAAAAAATCCCTCCGTGCATGACCCAGGCCAACTCCAGTTCCTGCGCCGACGGCGGCTTGGGATTCTTCTGCCCGGCCTCAACGCGGAACTCATTTAAGATGCGATTGAGAATACGTTCGTTCACCAGACCGACATACCAGCGGTTGATTTCGACGCCTTTCAATCCGGAAAACAGAAATATCCTCATCCACTCCCGTGTGAAGATCGCATCGGTATAGGCCTCGTAGAACTCCTGAAGCCGCGCTCTTAGCGGGATTGAACGGTCGCACAAAAGAACGTCCCATTCTTCTTGCCACCGGCTGAGATAGACCGTCTGATAGACCTCCTTTATGAGGTCATCCTTGCTGGGGAAATACCGGTAGAGGAGCGGCTGGGTTACACCAAGGTACCGCGCCAGTTCACGGGTACTGCTTTCAAAACCTTCTTCGGCAAAAAATTCTATAGCCTTGCTGATGAACTCCTTACGGCGTTCCTCCGAAGAAAGCCGCTTCTTGCGAGGTGTATTTTTGGTTTGTTGATCCATGTCTTTTCATACGGGAAGTTCAGGCATCGTGCCAATTGCCATCGATTTTCAGCCGGTGTTCGACAATCAGTCCCTGGGCCAATGTCTGCTCAATGAAGCACCCCTTTTTGGCGCACTGCAGCAGGTGTTTGAGTTCTTTGTCGGTTGCTGCCGACTTGATGTCGACATCGAGACTGAAGCCGACCGGCGCGGTCACATAGGGTTCCATACCGACTTGTTCGCCCTGCCAGTGCAACCGCGCCTTCACCTCGACATGATCTATTTCCAGCTTCAGCCTTTTGGCAAAGGCCCGGATTTGCGTCATAAGGCATCCTGTCAGTGCGGCGGTAAAGAGTGCCAGTGGCGGCGGCGCTGTACCGTCACCACCGTGAAATGGCCCTTCGTCGGTCGCCAGTTCAAACTTTTCTTTCATCATGGGCCATTCAACGCAGATGTCGTTGCGCATGTTCGGCCCGGTGGTGCCGACGCCCTCAAAGATGACATCGAACGTTTTGGTTTCGTCGCTCATGGTCTGAAGCTTTCTAGAGAGTCGGATTGTCGGAAGTCAGGCCGAGTTCGACTCTTCCATGGTTGGCACCGGCAGCGTCAAAGCTGAAGGCAATATGGGAGGCAATGGCATGGGCTTCGCGGAATTGCCTTTGCAAATGACCCCTGGTGTAAAGTCCACTGGCACCGCTGGCAGCAAACAACAGGTCAACCGCCTCGGTGCACAGTCCCACAGAGTAGGCGCCATCGCGACGCAGGCGGGTTTTTTCGAGAAGATTAGGAACTTGATGGGCGCGTGCAGCAAGCATCGCATCAATACAGATGGAGCGCATAATCCGGCGCGCTGCGTCAATCTTCGCGCCTGCTTGCGCAATCTTGATCTGGATTGACTGAAAGTCAGCCAATTTCGCCTGATTGTATTTTGATGCCCGATTGCGTGTGTTTTCAATGAAGTCGTCCAGACAGCCCTGCGCATTTCCAAGCGCGCAACCCGAAAGAACGAATGGAAACAAGGCAAAAACCGGAAGGCGAAAGAGGGGGCCTTCGTTTGCGATAGAACCGGGCGTCGGCCCTCCCGCAATGTCTTTGACAGCCAGTGTCATGTGATCCGGAACGAAAACGCTGTCCGCACTCACATCTTTTGAACCGGTTCCCTTGAGGCCCGTCGTGAACCATGTGTCGATGATCTCGTAGTCTTCTTTGTGAAGGAGAAAGATCCTTTGCTCGCCACCGGCATCAGCGCTTCCCGCTTCGACCATGCCGGCAAGCATGTTCCAGGTGGACGGATCCACGCCCGATGAAAATGGCCAGCGTCCGTTCAGTCGATAACCGCCGTCTACTCTTTCCGCTTTGCCGCAGGGAAAGATAAACGACGATGCGATGAGAGCATCCGGATCTTTGCCCCAAACAATATCTTGCGCCTGCTTTGGAAACATGCCCAGCATCCAGTGGTGGCTTCCAAGATTGCTGACATTCCAGGCAACGGAAGCGTCGCCCTTCGCAAGCTCTTCTATGACATCAATCAGGGCGACATAATCAAGTTCCGCGCCACCGACCCGCCTGGGTTGGAGCATCCGGAACAGTCCTGAACCGTGCAGGTCCTGTTCGGTTTCCGTGGGGAGGCGACGCAGCTCCTCGGTTTGTGCGGCCCGTTCCCTCAACGCCGGCGCAAGTTCTCTGGCGCGGTCGACATAGACTTCAAGTGGAGTCGGCACTTCCGCGTCCTGGAACGTCACGACATTGTCTTTCATGGACCCGACTCCGATCTAGAACTGACGATTGGGTTGCAGATGAGGACGATCGAGGTAAAGCGACGCCTTCAACGCATCGCCTTCCTGATCGGCAAACTCGGAAAGCTTCTTCAGTTCCGGGATCCTGGATGTATCCAGCGTGGTGATGTCCGGCCAATCCACTTCGATCAGATTGCCAGCGGGGTCCCGCATATACATCTGAACGGACCCGTCAGGCAATTCGTTTACGGGATTGCGAAAAGCAGCCGCGTCCAGTGCATCCCATTCTTTGGCTTTCTCATAGACCGCCAGGAAGTCGTCCACATCGATAGCGAAGTGCTGGTAGAAGGGAATTTTATCTTCGAGCAGGAACACGTGAACCTGTAAATCGCCGCAACGCAGATATTGGGTGGTGAAGCCAAAATTGTATGTCGGTATCCTCTCCATGCCCAACACACTTTCATAAAACGACAAGGACTTTTCCAGATCAGTCGCTGCCACCGAAAGATGATTCAATCCGAGAGCTTTCATGCGCGCTTGCTCCTGTTTATCAATTGATAAATACTAGCAAGCTGTACATCAAGAACACAAGCAAGACCGTTGTTTGAATGGTGTTGAGAGGAGGCAAGTCCCGTGAAACTGACCCGCGAAAAAATCTACGAAACGGCCAAGAAACTCTCCAATTGGGGACGATGGGGCAAGGAAGACCAGATCGGAACACTGAACAATATCGAGCCGGCTGATATCGTCTCTGCCGCCGGCCTTGTTCGAAAGGGCAAGGTATTTGCGTTGGGCCTGTCATTGAAAGAACCCATTCAGTCCGGTCTTTTCGGTGGACGCTGGAACCCTGTGCACCAAATGCTGGCGACGGGTACAGACGCGGCTATCGGCAAGCAGGACGGCGACGGCAAAGCTTATCTGCGTTACGCCGATGATGGCATTAACATGCCCTGCCAGGCGTCCACCCAGTGGGATGCGCTGGCTCACATATTCCTGGATGACAAGATGTACAACGGCTATGACGCCACCGAAGTGACAGTGCAGGGCGCTGCAAAGCTCGGTATCGAAAATGTGCGCGATAAAATGGTGGGGCGGGGCGTTCTGCTGGACGTCGCACGTCACAAAGGCGTCGATTCACTGGACGATGGCTACGCGATAACCAACGATGACCTCGACAGCTGCGCCAGGGCTCAGGGTGTTGAGATTCGCAAGGGCGATTTTGTCATTGTACGAACCGGCCATCAGGAACGCTGCCTGGCCGTTGGAAGCTGGGACGGATATGCGGGCGGGGATGCGCCCGGGCTGGCATTTGAAACCGCGCATTGGATTCGCGAACGCGACATTGCTGCGATCTGTGCGGACACGTGGGGCTGCGAAGTGCGGCCGAACGAAACAGACGAAGCCAACCAGCCATGGCACTGGGTGGTCATTCCTGCCATCGGAATTTCGATGGGTGAAATATTCTACGTGAAAGAGCTGGCCGAAGACTGCGCCGAGGATGGTGTTTACGAGTTTTTCTTCGTCGCGCCACCGCTGCATCTGCCCGGAGGCTGCGGTTCACCGATCAATCCTCAGGCGATTAAGTAAGCCTATCCGCCGGCGTTCAGGTTGAACTGATATGTCGCCGGGCGAAATTCAAACCCTTCGTCGCGTTGTTCGACGAATCCTATCGCCGGAAACGGCAGGTGAAATCCCACCACCGGTATGGTTCGATCTGCTGCGAACTGTAAAATGCGTCGTCGGGAAACGGCAGCATGTTCCGGGTTATCGTCCATGGCAAAGTGCCATTCGGGATGTGCGAAAGACCCGGCGTAGTGTGCTGTCGTGTCATTCAGCATCAGCAGCTCGCCATCTCCGGTCGTCAGGTGGAACACCAGATGACCGGCAGAGTGACCAAATGCGTCAATGGCTGTAAGACCGGCAACAATCTCGTCGCCGGGCTCGATCAGCCGCAATTGATCCTTCAAAGGCACAAGGGTCTTTTGAAACAATTCGAGGGTTGGGCGACGCATTTCTGACACGCCTTTCCCCGCATTCCAGAAATCGAATTCAGTTCGTCCCAACACAATTTCTGCATTGGGAAAGGTTGGTACGCCATCCTTTGCAACATTGCCGATGTGATCAGGGTGGCAATGGCTGATGAGAACAATGTCAACGTCGTGGGCACCGTAACCGGCACCCTCCAACCCCTCCATGAACCAGCCCGTATTCGGAGCGGGCGCAGCGCTGCCGAAACCCGGATCTATGACAATCAATTTGTCGCGGGTTTTGACAACAGTGGAAACAAAATTGTGCTCAATCGCCGGAAAAGGTAATCGATACATACGTGCCAACTCTGCAACATCAGCAGCCGTAGCATTGGTCGCTACAAACGGATGCATGTCATGTCGCTGGATGAAGCCTTCCAGAACGTTTGTAATGACTGAGTCGCCGATCGGAAACTGGTAAAGTCTGGGGCGAAGAGAGATTTGTGTTGGCGCGGTCATCTGTGTTCTCTCAGTTTGAAACCCTGGAGACTGTCGCGTTAGGGAGTTTGATACGCGACGTTCTGGATCCATCCGGGCTTACCGGGCGGCGTCCATAAGAGTGCCGAAGGGGCCCTCGATCTTAGGCGACACCTTCCTGCTTGCGGGAAACTTGTACAGATGGTCTGGCTTTCATCCGTTCAAAATGGGCCTTCACGTTTGGTGGCAATTGCCATCCGGCAACATCTGCAGCCCAATATTCCACATAGTAGAGTGCGGTGTCTGCAATCGAGAAGTCACCAACCAGATAATCCTTTCCCGACAATTGATCATCGATGACGGCCAGTCCGTCCAGCATGGCGTTCATGCCGCGCTCTTTAAGCTGGTCGTGTTCTGCCGGGTTGGCTGAATAGGCATCAGGCCGGCGCCAAAGACGCCAGGACAGCATGTGCACCGTTCCGACCACGAAATCCAGCGCCTCCAGTGTGCGCGCCATACCTTCCGGATCTGTCGGCATCAGTTTTTTGTCGGGGTTGGTCAGAGCAAGCCATGTCGCGATGGCCGCATATTCTGTCAGAACCGAACCATCGTCGCGTACAAGTGCTGCAACTTTGCCTTTCGGATTCAGCTTTTTGTATTCAGGCGTCTTTTGCTCACCCTTCGAGAAATCGACAATCTTCAGGTCGTACGGTTTGCCAATTTCTTCAAGCAGCACGTGAATACCTATTGCACAGGTCTTGTTTGCGTAACAAAGAGTCGTCATTTCAATCTCCACTTGCTCACTTGCCAGGCCAGTTGACCTGCTGAATACCAAAACCGGGGCTTTAGCACGTCCTCTTTGATCGTCAAGGATTCCGCGTGCTCACGATCTTCAATCTACGGTAAACAGCACGAGAGCTGTTCGATGCCAATATCTGGCGACAGAAATGACGAGTGTCGGATGCAAAACTTAACTGCCACGTTGTCGCGGACAATCAGTTGTTGATCGATGTGAGAGACGGTGTCGTCAGGTCCAGCACGGCGGCGCAGACAATGAGACCACCGCCGAGAATCGCGACAGGTGTCAGAGAACTCCCGATGAGAAGCCAGGCGCTGAATGTGGCGACAAGAATTTCTGTCATGGTGAGAAGCGCGGCCGTCGGTGCTGCGACAAGTCGAGCTCCCCAGACCTGGGCAAAAAGTGAAGGCCAGAGCACAATACAGCCAAAGAGGATGCTGATCGGCAACAGAGAACCAACATCGGCCAGTTCCGGCAATCCCTGGACCGAAGCTGGTGCCGTGTGAAGCAGAAAGAAACCAAGCAGCAGCGCCAGAGGCGCGCCGAATACAAAAGGCGTTGACGCGCTGACATAAGGATCCAGTTCAGGGTTTCCGCGGATAAGCGTCAGACTCAGCGCCCACAGAAACCCCGACACCAGCGCGAACCAGTCTCCAAGGTTTTGAGGCAGGGGAAGACCGCCGTTCCCTCCCAGCAACATGAAAAGCCCGAGAAAGGCGATGCAAACTGCCATCAGTTTTCGCAGTCTGAGTTGTTCCCTGTAGAGTACCCGGGCCAGCAGCGTTGCCCAGATTGGCAGAAGATAAAACAGGAAGACAACGCGGACGACGTCGGAGAGAATGACCGCAGCAAAATACAGCACGGTCGCCAGGCCAATGGTTGTACCAAAACACGAAAACCACCATCGACTTTTTCGAGACTTCCGGCTTTTCCAGATTGCCAATGGTACCGCGATCAACATTCCGGCCGAAAGGGTGAGCGCAACGGCCCACGGCCCCTCCACTCCGTGTTGATCGAGATAGCGTAAGGGAATCCAGAAGAGCCCCCAGATTCCGGCGCCCAGGGCGATTGCAGCTCCCCCGCGCAGCCGTTCGGGAACAGCATTCATGAAGCTGTGGGCTTTTCGCGCAGTGCAACGACTTCAAATTCGATAAGGTCATCCCAATGCTCAAACCAGACGTCGAAGAGTTCGGCGTTGTCGGTTCTCATGATCTGATAAACAGTTTTGTTGTCGGCCGTAAGCCAGCTTTCGACGAAGTGGAGCCCGTCGGGCAGGCCGCGGCCATCTTGGTTTAGCCTTTTGTAAATTGCATCAAGATCAACCGGGTCGAACCGCTCGATAATCATGAATGTCTGCATTGACCACCGTCCTTTGCCTTCCGGCATGGCTCAAATTGGTATAGATTGGTTGGGTTGACGAAATCAGGACCAAGTGGACATGTCCAGCAAATTCAAAGTTGCCTGTGTGCAGAATTGTGCGACGCCAGATGTGGAGGAAAACATCGAGATCAGCTTGCGGATTGCGCGTGATGCCGCTGGTGATGGTGCGCAGCTTATTGCAACACCCGAGTACTTCTCAGGTTTAGAAACCAGAAATGGTACATTTCTGCCGGCTGCTTTTTTGGAGAATAACCATCCGGTTCTGCCGGCTTTCTCGGCGGCCGCAAGGGAGTTGAATGTCTGGTTTCTTCTTGGATCGATTGGTGTTCTCAACGACGATGGTCGCATCTCCAACCGGTCCTACATGATCTCGGCGGACGGAGAAGTTGTGGCTCGTTACGACAAAATCCACATGTTTGATGTGAATTTGGAAAGCGGGTCCTACACTGAGTCCGCTACAATTTCTCCTGGTGAGGAAGCAATCGTTGCGGATACGCCCTGGGCGCGCTTCGGGCTATCGATCTGTTATGATTTGCGTTTTGCAGCACTCTATCGAAGATTGGCGCATATGGGAGCCCAGGTGCTGGCAACACCGGCTGCCTTCACCAAAGTAACAGGGGAAGCGCACTGGCACGTGTTGCAGCGTGCGCGGGCCATCGAACATGGGGCCTACGTGGTAGCACCCTGCCAATTTGGAAAAATAGAAGGCGGCGGCGAGTGCTTCGGTCACTCATTGATCGTTGACCCCTGGGGAAAAGTTCTCGCCGACGGTGGGGACGCAGAGGGCTATATTGTTGCAGAGATCGACACGGATCAGGTTTCTGTTGCACGCAACCGGATCCCGGCATTGCGGCATGATCGACCTGTGGTTGGAGCCAGAAAAGCACAGGGAATGGCTGTGGCCGAGAACGCCGGTTACTCGTCCAGCGTTGTGCCGATAAGGTCTTGATGCGCCAGTTCCATGTGTCCATTGAGGGCATCAATTGCTGAATTGACGTCACGTCTGTGAAGACCGTCCAAAATGGCCCGGTGATGCACATTATACTGACGTATTTTTTCCGGCTTCAGGACAAGCTCGCGCGCGGCTTGCCATTGTTGATGGGTGCGCACCTCGTTGATTTGATTGTAAAGTTGAAAGATCAATGGATTACCCGAAGATTTCGCCAGGAGAAGGTGAAACTCGGAGTCCAGTCTGGTGAACTCGTCCTTGTCGTTCTCTGCTGCTTCCATGCGGGAAAGAATTGTAGCCATTAACTCAAGATCACGCCCGGTGGCATGGACAACGGCCAGTCGGGTCATCTGCCTTTCGAACCCGATGCGTGCATCGATCAACTGCAAAGGGCTTATTTGGTCGATGACGTTTTCGACATCGATTTCAGCAGGGCCAGAATAGCTGACAAAGGTTCCGCTTCCGACCTGCCGGGTCACAAGTCCCGCCACCTCAAGCTGGTCGAGAGCTTTGCGGATTGTGCTCCGCGAGGAGGAATAAGTTTCGGACAGCTCGCGTTCCGGTGGCAATTGGTCACCGTCGGCATACTGTCCCGACTCAATGGCGCGGCGAATTTTTGCCGTTATTGAACGAGCGCCGCGCGAACTGCGGTTGTCCGTCGCTACAGTAGTCACTTTGCTCCCCCTATGCTTGGTCACCAGCAGACGCGGACTTGCTGCGGATCAGGCAGCATCTGTATCCTTAGCCATTGATACTAATCGATTATTTTATCGATTAATGGCGAACCTGGAAATGAAAGCTCTGATCCGCCATGGATCGTTTTGGTAGAGGATGGCGGCTTTTTTTGCAACTGCGACAAATCAAGACCGGCCCTGAAACCTCAATACATCCGGTGAAATTGTGTGTGCCAGACCGGTAAGATCGAAAAGAATTGTAGGCTTGCCGTTTTTGTTGTTGTCAAAATTGGTATGCTATTGGTAGGCTAATGGTCTGTGCAAGGATTACCGGGAGAGAATTCGAAATATGGCTACGGACCTCGAAGGATTTGTTGAAGCGCCCGGGCGCGCTGAAAAGATCAAACAAGTGCGTGAGATGATTGATGCAAAGGGAATAGAATATCTCTATTTGCAGTTTGTTTCCGTCACTGGAAAAATTATGGGCAAGGGCATCCCGGCCGATCACTGGGAAAGCGTTGCCATGAAAGGCTTCCAGCTTGTCTATGGTGCCACCGTTAATCTGTTCACCAACCGGGCAGGCGAGTATCTGGGCTATGGCCCCGAGGCTGCGGAACTGGTGGGCATCCCGGAACCTGAGACCTTCATGCAATTGCCTTGGGCGCCGACCATTGGTCGCTTTTACTGCACGCTGTTTCGAAACCGCGAGGAAAAAGAGGATCCAGGCGGGTTCCTGACATCGGATTGCCGCGGCAATCTGCGACGGATGCACGCTGATTTTCAGAAGAAACACGGCACGCAGCTGCGCATCGGCACCGAGCCGGAGATGATGTGGCTGAAATACGATGAGAATGGAAAGCCCAAAGACGGCTACTCCAAGCCGTATTGCTATCACATCGACCAGTTCGAATCCCTTCGCCCGGTTTCCATGCAGGTGATCCGCTACGCACGCCAGATGGGTCTTGATATGATTCAGGGCGACCACGAGGATGCGCCGGGACAGCTTGAACTGAACTGGATGTTTGATGACGTACTGCGCAACGCGGACCGTCTCACGACCTATCGCCAGATCTGTGCGCAGGTGGCCCGTGAAAATGGCATCTTTGCCTGTTTCATGACCAAACCCTTTATGGGCGTGTCCGCCTCTGGATGCCATCACAACATGTCGCTCTGGCGCGGTGGTGATGACGAGTTCGTCAAGTGCGGCAACGATCGGGACGACCTTCCAGGCATGGCTGACAACTACATGTATGTCAGGGGTGGCGAAAACACCTTCATGCCTGATGACGATGATCCGCAGATGCCGGGTGCAGAGGGGCTGAAGGCTATCGGGGGTGTGGTGCATCATCTGCAAGCGCTGACTGCTGTTGGCTGCTCGACGGTAAATTCGTACCGCCGTTTGTGGGATACCGGGTTTTGGGCACCGGTCTTTGCTGACTGGGGATTCCAGAACCGGACAACCGGACTGCGCGTTTCAGCGCCCGGTCGATTCGAATATCGTTCCGTCGATTCGATGGTGAATCCGTATCTGATGGGCTCGACGCTGCTCGCAGCCATGGACGATGGAATAGACAATGAACTCGACCCGGGCGCTCCAGAAGAACGCAATATCTACGAGGCAATTAAAGAGGGCAAACAGGTCAAGAAGTTGCCGATGTCGTTGGGTGAAGCGTTGGTCCACCTGGAGGGAAGCGAGGTTGTTCGTCGCGGTTTACCGGGTGAGATGTACCGCCTGTACCACGAGTACAAGCACGATGAGTACGCTCGGTTCATGTCGACAGTGACCGACTGGGACAACGAAACCTATATGGAATGCTTGCCGTAAGCGAAGGCCTTCCCAACAGATTACCACCGGTGGGTATCGATCCGCTGGCAAACCACTCAACAGGAGAATTATGCCCATGTGCGGAATAGCAGGGCTGATACACCGGAAAGGCAAAAGCAACGTTGGTCAGGAGATGACCAGCATGTTGCAGGCGCTGAAACACCGGGGGCCGGATTCGACCGGTTTTGCCATCTATGGCGAACCAGAGAAAAATACCTTTATCTTGCGTTTCAAGGTTGCTGAACAGGAAGATCTGGACGGTGCCTTGAAAATTCATGAAGAAATCAGACGTCGCAAAGACGCTGTTAATCAGACTTTGAAGACGTTAGGCGTCAAGGTATCAGAACTCGAAGACGCCACTGAGTACGCCTTTCGATATGTCATCCAATATGATGGTGATATGAAAGTTCTGGCCGATCATGTGGAAGACATTGATGGCGCTGAAATTCTCTCAATCGGCTCCGGGCTTGAGCTCATAAAGGACCTCGGCGACGCGTCTGTCGTGTCTGGAGCGTATGGTCTAGGCGATTTTACCGGCACCCACGGTATCGGTCATACCCGCATGGCGACTGAGTCTGACGTCGATATCCGATCGGCACATCCGTATTGGGCTTACCCCTACAACGACATAGCTGTGGTCCATAATGGTCAGATTACAAACTACTGGCTGATGCGTCGGCAGTTCGAGCGGGAAGGTCAGCGGTTTGTTTCCAACTGCGATTCCGAACTGCTTGCTGTCTATGTCGCGACCCATTTGGAAAAGGGGCATACTCTTGAGGAGACGCTCAAAAAATCTATTGATGAGATCGATGGCGTGTTCACATACCTCGTGACCACCAAAGACGAGCTCGGCATGGCAAAGGATTCCATGGCGGCAAAGCCCATGGTTCTGTACGAGAGCGACGACATGGTGGCCCTGGCGTCCGAAGAAGTCGCCATCCGCGCCATAATTCCACACGAGATCGACACCTGGGACCCCTATGATGAGGAGGTAAGAGTATGGCAGGCGTGAACACTTCGACCGACATCGGCCATGAAATGGGACTCCATACCGAACCGCTCAAGGGCCGCGACATCAAGACCATGTTTTCGCTCGAAAACGAGGGCGGCTTTGCCTATGCATTCGCTCCGGATGTGGATTTCAACAAGCGCGGCTCCGTGGATTGCGAGGGCAAGGAAGCCACCGAAATCAATGGGGAGATTCGCGAACTGATAAAGTCCGGACATGGCACGGTCGTGCTTGATAATCCGGGCGCAAAACACTCGATCATTGTCGGCATTCTCCACCGGATGAACTTCATCGTGAACGGCTCGCTTGGCTATTTCGGCTGTGGGTTGCTGGATGGCCCCATGGTACGCATTTCCGGCCGCGTTGGCTGGTCGTTTGGCGAAAACATGATGGCTGGCGTTTGCGTGGTTGAGAAGAATGCGGGCTCAACCTTCGGGGCGGCCATTCGCGGCGGCGACTTGGTTTGTAAGGGTTCAGTCGGCTCACGCACCGGTATCGACCAAAAAGGAGGAACCATTCTCGTTGGTGGCGACACCGGTGCGTTTTCCGGATTTATGATGCAGCGTGGCCGCATGGTGGTGTGCGGCAACGCCGGCAAGAATCTTGGTGACTCGATGTATGACGGCACCATCTATGTTGGCGGCGAGATCAAGGATCTGGGCGTCGATGCAGTGCCCGCAGATCTCACGGATCTGGACAAGGCCTGGCTCACCCGCAAGCTCACGCAATACGAAATGATGCCAAAAAGCGGCGTAGATCACTTCACCAAGATTGTCGCCGGCAAGCAGCTGTGGAGCTACGACAACCTCGAACCGTCGGAGAAGAAGCTGGTCCTGTAGGTGCCGGTTTCCCAGGCTCAATTTAAGAAAGGCACTTAGATGCTCGAAAAATCAAAGAAAGAGACGGGTTTCTCCAAGCTGCAGGCTGAGAAGAAATACAAGCTCGGCTCGTCCTCGGTTTTCACTCCCGAAGTGATGAACGATATCCACATCAAGTCGGAACTCGGACGCTACCGCATGCGTGGTTTTTCCCTGTTCAAAAAAATCCCCCACTGGGATGACTTGACCTTTCTGCCTGGCACGCTGACCCGGTTTGTCATCGAAGGTTACCGCGAAAAGTGCCTGACCAAGACGGTCATTGGCCCGCGGGCAAAGCGGCCCATCGAACTCGATATCCCGGTTTACATTACCGGCATGAGCTTTGGGGCTCTATCGTTCGAGGCAAAAACCGCTCTTGCGCGTGGTGCCACCATGGCCGGATCGGCGACATGTTCCGGGGAAGGGGGCATGATCCCCGACGAACGCCGCTACTCATCCAAATGGTTTTACCAGTGCATCCAGTCGCGGTACGGGTTCAACCCACATCACCTTCAACTGGCTGATGGCTGCGAGTTTTTCATCGGACAAGGCTGCAAGGTCGGACTCGGCGGGCACCTGATGGGGCAAAAGGTGACCGATCAGGTCGCGGAGATGCGTTCACTGCCTGCCGGAATTGATCAACGGTCACCGGCCCGCCATCCTGACTGGTTGGGTCCGGACGACCTGGCGCTCAAGATTCAGGAAATCCGCGAAGCAACGGACTGGCAGATCCCGATCCAGCTGAAACTTGGTGCCGCTCGCGTTTATGATGACGTCCGCATGGCTGCGAAATGCGACCCGGATTCGATTTACATCGACGGGATGGAGGGTGGCACCGGTGCCGGACCGCATCTTGCGACCGAAGAAACCGGAGTGCCGGGAATGGCGGCAATCCGTCAGGCACGACGCGCAATTGATGACATTGGCAAGCGTGGCGAAATTACACTCGTCTATGCCGGCGGCATCCGTAACGGTGGTGACATCGCTAAGGCGCTGGCGCTGGGCGCCGACGCCATTGCGATCGGGCATTCATCCATGATGGCCTTGAACTGCAACAAAGACATCCCCGAGGCCGACTATCCATCTGAAATGGGCGTTGAGGCCGGGGAATGCTACCACTGTCACACGGGGCGCTGTCCCGTTGGTGTTGCGACACAGGATCCGGAGCTGCGCAAACGGCTTGATCCGGACGAGGGTGCCGAACGGGTTTACAACTTCCTGCACACATTAACGATGGAAGCTCAGATGATGGCTCGTGCATGCGGCAAAACCAATATTCATAGCCTGGAGCCGGAAGACCTGGCTGCGTTGACTATGGAGGCCTCTGCCATCGCGCAAGTGCCTCTGGCCGGCACTGAATACACGGTCGGCGTTGACGACTATCACCACATTTAAGGGAGACGGACAGGATGGCTGGAACAAGCTACAAGGGCGCCGATATCGAAGATGTCGACCACTTCCTGAAGGGAGGTGGCATCGATTCCGAGCGCGAGCAGATCATCGGACAACACATTGGATATCGCTACGACGTGAACCTGTTGCCGGACTACGATCGGCTTACGGATTTTCTAAAGGGCTATATCGAGTTCATGGGTTGGGAGGATCTCAACTGGCTGGAAGACGTTCACATGGGCTACGATGACGGCAAGCCGGCGGTCTTTGATCGCAACATCAACGGCTGGGTTGCGATACCAGACTCCTATGATCTTCCGGACAATCAGCAGGACCGGGACATGATCGCGCGTGAGCTTTTGATCAAGTTCCAGATGTCGCCTGATCATCCAATGGTGCAGCTGAACAAGGCTTACCGAAAGTTCTGACAGGGTGTCCGGAACCCAGGAACATAGCTGTCGGTTGAGGGCGATCAACGGGTTCCTGGTGCGGGTTTGATCACATTAACGAGCAGTGCAGACTTGCGCAGCGCAGCGGCCAATGCCGTCGTGTCCCTGCGCACCGGTGTGGAATTCAAGGTTCTTCTGCGCCTGGTCAAAACAGCCGCTCAGACAACCCGTGTCAGATTGCAAGCCGGGCCTTGCTTCAATGTCAGCAATGGTCAGGCTTGACCGGCATTTGCGGTGCGATCCAGCAGAGCAACAGCCTCGTCCCAGTCTGGTTGAAATCCGACGATCTGGATGTTGTCGCCAATGTTAGGGTTGAAGACCCGATTGTGCCAAAGCGTCGCCTGATACCCGCTCTCAGTTTCGGACAAAGTTCTGATCCTGCAGGGGATCGTGTAACTTTGGTTGAACTGACTGAACGCCAACGCACACTTGCCCTCAATAAGCAATCGATTGACCAAATCCGAGTCTGTGGAAAAGAGACCCGTCATTTCATCTGAGAACTCAATAGCGCGGTGGTAATGTGTTGACTGCAGGAATGTCAGTGACTTCTTGTAAACATCCTGCGGGTCGTTGTGTTTCTGAACCTGAAATTTGAGGAACTCCGTCGACTCGGTGGGATTCTCACGAATGATGAGAACGACAATGCCCGGCGATAACTCGTTGCCGGCGCCATCCAGCACACGGGGGCGCATACCGGAGCTGGGACGGCCACCATCTTCCCGCATCGCGATCTGACGGATGCGGCATTGCCAGGTTAGAAAATGGTCACAATATTGATTGGGTAGCATGAGTGAGCTCACGGATTGAGTGGTATTGATCAGGGCAGCGCCTTGACGGCTCAGCGCTGAATGCTTGTCGCAGCTTCGTCCAGTGCTGGTGCCGATTTCAAACAGGCCTCGTGGCCGGCAGTTGCAGCCTCTGGATCAAATTGGTTTGTAATTGGTATATAATCACTGCGCCTGCAAGTTGACCAGCCTGCGAACTGAAGTCGACCAGCGATTTCCCACATGATCGCAAGTCAGGCCTCCCAATCGATGCGCCGGTGTTGCAGCGGCGTTTCCTGATACTTCCGCTTGAAAAATTTTCCCAGATGAGAAGCGCTTTGAAATCCGCACCCAAGGGCAATCTCGCCCACGCTCAATTCAGTCTGCTTCAATAATCCGCTTGCGCGTATGAGGCGCATTTCGCGGTAGTGACTGGCAGGTGAGGTGTTGAGGTGACGCCTGAATAAGCGGTCAAGTTGACGATGCGAAACCTCCAAACGCTCGGAAATTTCCGCGACGGGAATTGGATTTTCCAGCTCGGACTCCATGATCAACAATGCCTCGGAAAGGATCCTGCTTCGTGCCGCAAACCGGAAGGCGCTCGCAACATGCTGGACCTGATCCTCGTCTCGAATCACGTCATGGAAATAGTTGTCGGCAATTTTCCCAACGGCTTCCGGGCCAAGAAGTCTGGCAACGAATTGCAGCATCAGGTCGAGACTTGCCGTTCCGCCGGCGCAAGAAAAACGATTGCCATCAATTTCCAGGATCGACATGCGAACATCCAAATCTGGAAATCGCTCTCTGTAACCACTTTGACACTTCCAGTGGATGGTGGATCGCGAGTTTTCAAAGAGCCCGGCTTGGGCAACCAGATAGGCTCCGTCTGAAATTGAGCCGACCATTGTTGAATTTCTCGCTTCGTCCTTGAGCCATTGCTCAAGTCGGGCCGCCCTAAACAAATGAGTGCGTTCCCCACCACAGACGACGATCGCGTCAAATTCCCCGCTCGACTCGAAACTTTTGCAGGGGAGAGGAATGCCGCTGGATGAGCTGACGCTGTCGTCATTTTGCCCCAGTAACGTCCAGCGAAAGTCGGCAATCATATCTTCAACATTTGCAGCCCGCAGGACATCGATCGCGCAGGAAAGGGCAACCAGGGAAAAGCCTGGAACCAAAAGAAAGCCGAAGTTGCGAATTGGTCGATCCATCAGTCAGGAATTAGACCAATACAGACCAATATGTCCATTCTGTTGTTTGATCTGTCTGATCTGTTGTTTAAGAACTGGAGCTGGTCATCGAAGCTGGAGTTCTTGCAGTGGAGGATCTGAGCGATGTCTTTCCCGACACAATCCAAATACATCATCATCGGTGCCGGCATTCACGGACTGTCCAGTGCCTGGCGGCTTGCCCAACGTCTCAAGGAGACAGGCAAGGGCGGTGGCGAAGACATTCTGGTGCTCGACAAAACCAGCATTGCTGCAGGCGCCAGCGGCATTGCATGTGGCGTGGTGCGAAACAACTACTTTCAGCCTGCCATGCGTAAATTGATGGCGCATTCAGTCGATGTCTGGGAAAGCGATCCGGCCGGCCTGTCTTACCACCCGGTTGGCTACATGCAGATTTCCTCGGATTCGATGCGTGAGGATGTTCGTTCGATCTACGAGCAACAGCAGGCGATCGGATATGAAAGTGAATTCATCGAGGGCGAACAACAATCTACCCATTACATGCGCGGCATTTTTGACGATTGGCAGGCCAGGGGCATCACCTCGGTTCTGCACGAAAAGCGCGGCGGGTATTCAAATCAGACCAAGACCATGTACGCATTGGCGGATAAAATTGAGGCTCTCGGTGTCCGCATCCTGACGGGCGTCGAAGTAAAGGGCCTGAAATCCGAAAG
The DNA here is from genome assembly GCA_938044775.1 of uncultured Rhizobiaceae group bacterium. Taxonomy (GTDB): domain Bacteria; phylum Pseudomonadota; class Alphaproteobacteria; order Rhizobiales; family Rhizobiaceae; genus Pseudahrensia. The sequence continues at coordinate 27,789 of CALIOE010000003.1, read as the reverse complement.
TGGCTCCAGCGCGATCAGGATGGTTGAAACCGACAAGGGCTCTATTGAATGCGATCAAGTCATCATCGGAGCCGGACCATGGGCGCGGGATTTCTGGGACATGCTCGATATGCCAAAGAAAATCACCCTCAAGGATCTGCAGGGAGACACGCATGAGGATGTGGACATGTGGCGTTACTGGCAGCTTGAGGAAGGTGTTCTGAAAGTTGACCCCGATATGATGAAAACCAACGATGGCGAAGTGCCGCCGGTAATCCATGTCGACACGGATGCACCGCTTTTCTCAACTGTGGACGGGTCAAAGATCACGGATGAGATGTGGGGCATCTACTATAAGCCGGACTGGCATTTTGGCGGCGTCCAGGGCGGCGCGTCTCCATACAAAGTAGAGACGCCGGTCGACGAGGTTGCAATCGACCCCTATGGACCTTCGAGCCCGGAATTCGTTTCGTCTGCCGGATTTGCTCACATGTGGGTGTCGGCTCTGGCCCATTGTCAAAAGAGGTTTGAGGGCACGATGCCGAAGTATCACAAGGAGCCGTCAGGTGGGATCGGTTGCTTTACACCGGACAGTTTTCCGGTCTTCGATCATTTTCGCGAGAATGTCGCCGTCATCGCTGATTCAAACCATGGCTGGAAGATGATCGGAGTGGGGCATCTGATAGCCGACGAAGTGCTCGGTGATAAACAGGACCTGCTGGAACCGTTTCGGTTTGATCGGTTCGAAAAAGGTAATCTGCACCCGGTCTCCAACAGCCCCTATCCCTGGAGCTGATCGGAACCCGCCGTGCATTATTCAGCGCTCTCCGTCTTTCTGCAGGGTCTTCGCGGCCACAAAGGGTGGCAGCGCATGTGGCGCGCACCGCAGCCGAAAGCCGAGTACGACGTCATCATTATTGGCGGCGGCGGGCATGGCCTTGCGACCGCCTATTATCTGGCGAAGGAACACGGCATTACCAATGTCGCGGTGATCGAGAAAGGTTGGATCGGCAGTGGCAATGTCGGTCGCAACACAACGATTTTCCGGTCGAACTACATGTTTCCCGCCAATACCCATTTCTACGAAAAGGGAATGAAACTCTGGGAGAGGCTGGAACAGGACTTCAACTTCAACGCGATGGTATCACAGCGTGGTGTGATCAATCTGTTTCATTCTGACCCACAACGGGATGCCTTTGCACGTCGCGGCAACGCCATGCGGCTGGCCGGCGTCGATGCGGAATTTCTGTCGCCGGCACAACTTAAGGAGATGGTGCCGATCCTCGATTTCGAGAATGCGCGTTTTCCTATTCAAGGCGGACTGATTCAGAAGCGTGGTGGCACCATCCGTCATGACGCCGTGGCCTGGGGCTATGCACGCGGAGCGGATTCACGCGGCGTGGACATTCTTCAAAATTGCGAAGTCAAAGACATTCTGATCGAGGGTGGTGCGGTCGTCGGCGTCGAAACGTCAAAAGGACAGATTCGTGCCAGGAAGGTCGGCATGGCCGTCGCCGGACACACTACACAAATCGCCAAAATGGCTGGCATAGAGCTGCCGGTTGAAAGTCATGTTCTGCAAGCCTTCGTTTCGGAAGGTATCAAGCCGCTGCTTGATACAGTGGTCACGTTCGGGGCCGGCCATTTCTATATCAGTCAGTCTGACAAGGGAGGGCTTGTTTTTGGCGGCGATCTGGATGGCTACAACTCCTATGCTCAGCGCGGTAACCTGCCAATGATGGAACACGTGATGGCGGGAGGCATGGCCATTATGCCGGCCATCGGCCGCGTGCGGTTGCTCCGACACTGGGGTGGCATTATGGATATGAGCTTCGATGGCAGCCCATTCATTTGCAAGACCGGCGTTGACGGTCTCTATCTCAACGGTGGGTGGTGCTATGGAGGTTTCAAGGCCACGCCGGCGTCAGGCTGGTGCTACGCGCACACAATCGCGAAGGATGCCCCGCACCGACTCAACGAGAAATTCACCATCGAGCGATTCCGCGAAGGTCGGATGATCGATGAAAAGGGCGTCGGCCCAAATCCCTGGATACAGTAGGAGGCGATCGTGCACAGAATCGATTGCCCGTGGTGCGGCACCCGCGATGAAGCCGAATTTCAGTATCAGGGCGATGCAACCGTCGTGCGACCTGATCCAGACGCCAGCGAAGAGGCGTTTTTCCGCTACGTCTACCTGCGCGAAAATCCTAAGGGCTGGCACACGGAGTGGTGGCACCACGTGGGCGGATGCCGCCAATGGGTGAAGGTCGTTCGCAACACCCTGACGCACGAGATTTTCGCGACCGGACGGGCTCAGGAAGACCTTCCTCTGCCCGGTACGAGGGCCAAACCCCGGCGCAGGACGAGGCCGAAGCAATGAGCGGCTCCAACAGACTTTCCAAAGGTGGAAGCCGCATCGACCGCACCAGGCCGCTCCGGTTTCGTTTCGATGGGCGAAGCTTTTCGGGCTTCGCGGGCGACACGCTGGCGTCAGCATTGCTCGCCAACGGCGTTACCCTCATGGGGCGTTCGTTCAAATATCACCGGCCGCGCGGTTGTCTGACCGCTGGATCGGAAGAGCCTAACGCCATTGTCGAAATGCGATCAGGTGCCAGGCGCGAACCCAATACACGTGCGACGATTGCTGAATTGTATGACGGGCTTGAAGCCACCTCCCAAAACCGGTTCCCGTCGCTGAAATTTGACATCCAGTCGCTCAACCAGCTGCTCAGCCCGTTCTTAACGGCAGGTTTTTACTACAAGACCTTCATGTGGCCGGCCTCCTTTTGGGAGCCCGTCTATGAAAAAATCATTCGCAGATCAGCGGGGCTTGGGCGGGCTGCAACCGAACCGGACCCTGATACCTATGAGCACGCAAACACCCACTGCGACGTCCTCGTCGTAGGCGCCGGCCCCGCCGGCCTCGCCGCAGCTTTGAGTGCGGGACGCACAGGAGCGCGCGTGTTGCTGGTGGAGGAGCAGGCTGCAGCAGGCGGCATGCTGTCGCCCGACCGTGACATGATCGACGGCAAGCGCTCGGCGGATTGGGTGGAGCAATCACAGGCCGAGCTCAACGCTCTCGACAATGTCACAATCATGATGCGAACGACCCTGTTCGGCTACTACGATCACAACGTGCTGGCCGCTCTCGAGCGGGTGAACGACCACGTCGCTGAGCCGCCTGCACACCAGCCGCGTCAGCGTCTGTGGACAATACGCGCTTCAGAAGTTGTTCTTGCTTGTGGCTCTCATGAACGAGCACTCACTTTCGACAACAACGACAAACCAGGGGTCATGTTGTCCGGCGCAGTGCGGGCCTTCGTGGAACGTTATGGCGTAACACCGGGCAAGCGTGTGGTAATCTGCACGAATAACGACGACGGCTACAACACGGCTGAAGCGTTGATTAATGCCGGCATTGAAGTTGCTTTGATCGCTGATGCCCGGACGGATCTGTGCATTGCCGCGCAGAGCGCGCGTGAAACCGGCATCCGTGTGGAAACCGGGTTGCTGCCGCAAAAAGCGCTGGGCGGGCAGAACGTGTCCGGGCTCTCTCTGCAACGCGCCGACGGTTCATTTTCGGAAAAGGTCGATTGCGACTGCATCGCGATGTCGGCTGGATTTTCACCAGATGTGCACCTGGTCAGCCAGACCGGTGTCGCCCCCGTCTGGCGCGAGAATGTCCTTGGATTTGTGCCTGACAAACCGATACGGCGTGAGCGCTCAGCAGGAGCGGGCCAGGGGACATTTGACCTCGCGGGCTGCCTTGCGGAGGGACACGCCGCCGGCCTGGACGCCGTTTCGTCAGCCGGCCTGAAAACCGGGCGCGCCAAGGCTCCTCCAAAGGCAAAGGCCGTTGAGATTGCCCCACCGCTTGCGATCTGGCGTTGCCCCGGCAATGGCAAGGCTTTTGTTGATTTTCAAAATGATGTGACCGCCAGGGACATTCACCTGGCCAACCAGGAGGGTTTTTCATCTGTCGAGCATGCCAAACGCTATACAACGCTGGGCATGGCCACTGATCAGGGCAAAACGTCCAACGTGACGGGCATCGCATTGTTGGCGACCGCGCGTGGCGAGCCGATCCCTGATGTCGGTACAACACGCTTTCGTCCGCCATACTCTCCGGTCGCCATAGGCGCATTTGCCGGCCACGAACGTGGCAAGGAATTCCAGCCGGTTCGCCGCACGGCCATGCATGCCTGTGGTGAGAAGCTTGGTGCAGTCTTTGTCGAAGCAGGTCAGTGGTTGCGACCGCAATACTACCCAAAGTCCGGCGAGGGCGTGATGGAGGCAATCTACCGCGAGAGCAAACAGGTTCGCGAAACGGCCGGTATCTGCGATGTTTCAACGCTCGGCAAGATCGAGATATTCGGGGACGATTCCGGCGAGTTCCTGAACCGGATTTACATAAATGGATGGAAATTGCTGGCTCCGGGCAAAGCGCGTTACGGATTGATGCTCCGTGAAGACGGCTATGTTTTTGATGACGGAACCACTTCACGACTGGCCGATGATCATTATCTGATGACCACGACAACTGCCAATGCAGCTCGGGTGCTGGCTCATATGGAGCATGCCTCACAGGTTCTTTGGCCAGACCTCGATGTGCATTTCTGCTCAGCGACTGAGCAATGGTGCGGCGTTGCGGTGGCGGGCCCAAATGCCCGCGCGATCCTGGCCAAAGCATTCGCTGATGCGATCGATGTCTCGGACGAGGCTTTGCCGTTCATGGGAGTGCGGACTTTCGAATGGAGCGGGACAACCGCTCGCATCTTCCGCATCAGCTTTTCCGGTGAGTTGGCTTTTGAGGTAAACGTGCCCTGGTCAGCTGGAGAAGGCATGTGGAACGCGATCTGGGAAGCAGGGCAGGATCACGGTCTGATCCCCTACGGAACAGAAGCGCTTTCAGTCCTTAGAATTGAAAAAGGCCACGTCGCGGGCAACGAGCTGGATGGTCGCACCACCGCGGCGGATATGGGCCTTGGCAAGATGATGTCGACAAAAAAACCCTTCATTGGCCAGAAACTGGCAGGCCGTGAGGGTATGGTGGCCAAAGATCGGGCAAAGCTCGTCGGATTGAAACTGACTGAAGACTCGGGCCGCCTGCGCGGTGGAGCTCACCTGGTGATCGACAAGGACAATGCCAACGCGGAGACCAGTCTGGGTTGGGTGACATCCGTTTGCGACAGCCCTGCCATCGGCTGTTGGATTGGACTTGCCTATCTTCGGGGTGGACTCGAGGAGCATGACGGCAAACGACTATTCGCAGTAAACCCGATTTATGACGAAGCACCGGCCGTGGAGGTGGTTTCACCGCACTTTTTTGATCCCCAGGGCGAACGCCTGAAGGGGCCGGTTAGATGACAGAATTTCAGACCATCCATCCGCTTGGGGATGTTCCGCCGCAGAGCGTCGAAAGCGGCGATACCTCCGGTATCACGCTCAACGTAAGGCATGAAATATCGATGGTTCAGATTTTTGCCAGGAACGGCAGGGAAATGGAACTTGCGAAAAAGCTGAACATCGAAGGCGTGCCGGGCCGCGCCAGTGAGACGAGAAGTTTTACGGCCTTTCCGCTGGCGCCGGGGCAATGGATGCTGGTCTCAAAGAATGCGCCCGGATCAGGGTTTGGAACTGGAATTGCCAAGAAGCTGAAGGGCATCGGCTATGTATCGGAACAAAGCGACAGCCGGGTTTGCATCAGGGTATCTGGATCGCAAGCACGAGAACTACTGGCTCGCGGGTGTCGTCTCGATCTTCACCAAAGTGTTGCATCAAAAGGGTTTTGCGCTCAGACGCCAATGGCGCAGGTCGGCGTGTTGCTTCACCAGGTCAACGATGGGCCGACCTACGATCTTTATGTGTATTCCGGTTTCGCCCGATCATTCTGGGAATGGCTGGCCCATACGGCGGGCCAATTTGGCTACAGCCGGGGTGGCCGGGGACACTAACCCTTCCGCTCAGCGCAACCTTTGAAGCTGCTCACGTAAAATTGGTCCACAAAAGGTTGAAATAGGTATGTTTTTGGATTGATTTGGTTTTCGATCTGTCCAATACTGCCGCTCAGGATCGCAGCAGAAGAGCAAGCGGGCGGAAAGCTCCCATATGCTGACACAGATCTCACAGGGCTGGAGAGGAAATCGGCCTTACAACAGGGAGAAAACCATGATTGGTAAAACACTAAAGTTTGCCGCAATACTCGCACTCGGCGTCACATTGAACGGCCCGACTGCGTGGGCTGCTGCGCCGGAATCGGATGATCCGATTATCATCGTACAAAACAACTGGACCAGCCAGTTGGTCCTGTCGACCGTGGTCGGCAAAGTGCTGGAAGGCATGGGCTACACCGTGGAGTTTGCTCCGTCGGATTCACAGCTGCAGTTTAAGGCCATCGCCGATGGCGACATGCACTTTCAGGTAGAGGCCTGGGAAGGCTCGATGAAGACTGCATTTGAGAAAGCGGTTGCCGAAGATGGCATGGTAGATGCCGGAGCCCACAAAGCAGTGACCCGTGAAGAGTGGTGGGTGCCGCAATATGTTGCTGACAAATGCCCGGGCCTGCCGGACTGGAAGGCGCTCGACAAATGTGCGGAGATTTTTGCCACCGCCGAAACCAAACCAAAGGGCCGTTTTGTGGGTCCGCCTGCTGACTGGGGCAAAAACTATTCGGAGCGTGTCGGGGCCCTGAAAATGAACTTTGAGGCCATCAATGTGGGCCAGGCGGCTACGCTTTGGGCTGAGCTTGATGCTGCAGTCGCCAAAGAGCAGCCGATTGTGCTTTTCAACTGGACGCCGAACTTTATCGAAGCCAAGACACCGGGAATGTTCATTGATTTCCCGGATCCTGCAAAGGTTCCTGAATGCAAAGAAGATCCAAATCTATGCGGCGCGCCGCGCTCAGGATGGCTGAAAAAGGCTGCCTGGAGCGGACTTGCCGAGAAGTATCCGGAAGCCTGGAAAGTTATGCAGAATATTGACTTTGACAATTCACAGATTGCAGCAGCATCTCTGCTGGTCGATGTTGATGGCATGACAACAGAAGAAGCTGCGGACAAATGGATCGCAGACAACACTGCAGTGATCGAATCCTGGAAAAAGTAATTCCAGGGAAAAATTGTTGACCAGACAAGGCCGGGCATGGACACTTCCTTTTGCCCGGCTTTTTTTTGCCGAGTGTTTACTCGTGCTGATCGAGTGGAGTTCGGAGACGCCCTCCGAACGAGGGGAGCCTAAATGCAGGACAATGTTCAGATAGAGTGCCGCAATATCTGGAAGGTCTTTGGCGCTGATCCGCACGAGTTTATGCGCCGACATAATGGCGCGCCAACAGACGAAGCGATGCACAACGAAGGATATATCGGCGCAGTGCGCGATGTTTCTTTCGACGTCCATCAGGGCGAAATACTGATCATCATGGGGCTGTCGGGTTCCGGCAAATCAACCGTTGTCAGATGCATCACACGACTCAATGATCCGACATCCGGCAAGATCAATTTTGAGGGCAACGATCTCCTTGCTGCTGATGAGAAAGAGCTGATCGAAATTCGTCGTCACAAAATGGGAATGGTGTTTCAGAACTTTGGCTTGCTGCCGCACCGTGATGTGATGTCAAATGTTGCCTTTCCGCTTGAAGTTCAAGGCGTCGACCGCGTCGCGCGGGAGGCGAAAGCGCGCGAGATGATCGACCTCGTTGGGCTTGGCGGGCGCGAGGCCTATTTTCCGCGGGAGCTTTCCGGGGGGCAGCAACAGCGTGTGGGAATTGCCCGATCCCTGGCGGTAGAGCCAGATGTCTGGTTTCTTGATGAGCCGTTTTCAGCTCTTGACCCACTGATCCGGGCGGAAATGCAGGACGAGTTCATCCGTCTGCAGAAAATGCTGAAAAAAACGATCGTCTTCATCACGCATGATTTTGAGGAGGCGACCAAGCTGGCCGACCGGATTGGCATTATGAAGGACGGGCGTTTGGTGCAGCTTTCCACCCCGGAGGAAATGGTTCTGAATCCTGCGGATGATTACGTCGCCGAGTTCGCGAAGAACGCCCCCCGAGACCGGATTGTGACGGTACAGGCAATCATGGAGCCGGCGGATTCCGGGAAAGGCGGGAATGGAACCGGCGTTTCCGGGCGATCGCTCATTGGAGAAGTCGCCGAGCAGGTCTTGAATTCCGACACTCCGGTCAATGTGACTGATAGCAAGGATAATCTGATCGGCACGATTTCCCGTGAGCGGATTTCCAGAGCCCTGTTCAGCAAGGAGAGTATATGACGGTCGCTGATCCATCTCTCGACCGGGTGAAACCCAATTCCAACTGGTTGAGTTCGAATGGTTTTGCTGTGCAGTTTGTCGGCGCAATAGTCGCCGCTTCCATTCTGTCCTTTGTTTTCAGCGGCCTGCGCATCTGGCCAACAGAACTGGTTGTGCCTGTAAAGGAGTGGATCTCCGATTTTTTTCGCTGGCTCGACAAAGAGGCAACGCTTGGTCTCTTCACGGTTAAAGACGCCACCAGAACCGTTTCGTGGATGCTCAAGCAGCCTCTGATCTGGTCGGAATACCTGCTCTGGAAGGGCGCCAAACCGTTTCAGTTTCTACCTGTGTTCTGGCTCCTGGCAGCAGCATTCAGCGCCTTTTTTGTGTACCGTGTTCGTGGTGCAAGAACCGCCACCTATGTGGCGTTTGGCATTCTCGCCCTGGTCGCCATCGACGGGCTGCCGCACATTCTTCTTAGCCTCTCGAAAGCCGTCAGGGCCGATCCATGGCTGGAAGCCTCCGCCTTCATTGGGTTTTCGGAATGGCCGGGATATTTGCTTGATGCGTTGACACCGGGAAGCAAGATCAAAGCACTGCCATGGGTTGCGGTCGTCGCAGGGTTTGCCATCTTTGCTCACTGGGTTGGTGGGTGGCGTCTTGCGACGCTTGTGGCGCTCTGCATGAGCTATCTGGCCCTTACAGGCCTGTGGCGTGAATCGATGAAGACCTTTTCGCTCGTCGTCGTCGCCGTTCCGTTTTCAGCCATTCTGGGTCTGTTTCTCGGCGTTTGGGTTACACGGTCGAAACGGGCTGCCAGAGTTCTGACGCCCATGTTCGATCTGATGCAGGCAACCCCGCATCTCGCCTATCTCGTTCCGGTCGTCGTAATGTTCGGTGCCGGACAGGTTCCGGCGCTGATTGCCACGGTTATTTTTGCTATGCCGCCAATGGCGCGTTGTACAATTCTTGCGCTGCAAACGGTTCCCGCTGACGTCATCGAGTCTGGTCACATGAGCGGTTGTACTTCCCGGCAGATGCTTTGGAAGGTTCAGCTTCCGGCTTCTCAAAAAACACTGTTGATGGGCCTTAATCAGGTCATCATGCAAACGCTTGCCATGGTTGTGATCGCCTCGCTGGTGGGAGCCCAGGGCCTGGGCCACAAGCTGCTGTTCTCACTGCAACAACTGAAGCTTGGCTATGCGACGATGCAGGGCATAGCCATCGTTTTGATGGCGGTCGTTCTTGATCGGATTACCCAGGCTTATGCCAATCGCTCGACCGACTACGAACACCGTGACCGCTCAACTGCTCTGCAGCAACACATTCACCTCATAATCTTCGGTGTCGTGCTTTTCGTCCTGATCGTCGCGGCGTATTTCAGCCGTGACGTCTCGGTTTTGTCCAAAAAGCTGCTCTTGATTGACAACAAAGATGCGTTGGAACTCGATAAGTCGATCAAACAGATCACTTTCTTCCTGATTGACTATGTACAGCCGATCCGTGACTGGGTGACTGTCTACGTCTTAATTCCCATACGAAACTTTTATCAGGCGATGCCCTGGGCGGTTGTTCTGACCGGATATGCAATGGCGGGCTATAAGCTTGGAGGATGGCGGCTGTCAGCACTTCTCAGCGGCTTGTTCTTCTTTATCGTAGTTCTGCCAGGCAATTGGCAATTCGCCACCACGACGTTTTACTATGTATCGTCGGCACTGGGCGTCTGCCTGATCATCGGGCTTCCATTGGGAGTCTGGTCCGCACGTTCGCCAACTGCAGCAAAGATCATTCTTGCCATTTGCGACACGCTGCAGACGTTTCCGTCATTCATCTATCTTCTGCCGGCCATCATGTTGTTCAAGGTTGGCGAGCTGGCAATCATATTTGCCATCGTGCCCTATGCCATGGTGCCAGCGATCCGTTACACTTATCTCGGCTTGAAACTTGTGCCGGAAGTAACCAGTGAAGCGGCACGCATGTCCGGCGCAACAGCCTGGCAACGCCTTTTCAAAGTCGAGCTTCCGATTGCCGTTCCCGAGATCATGCTGGGCGTGAACCAGACGATTATGATGGCGCTCGCCATGACAGCCATTACCGCCTTGATTGGTGGAAGCGATCTGGGACAGGAAATCTACCGCGCTCTGCCGACCAGCGATGCCGGAAGGGGAGTCATGGCCGGTCTTGGGATCGCAACACTTGGCATCATTGTGGATCGGTTGATTAACGCCTGGGCCGACGGGCGCAAACGAGATTTGGGTTTGATTTAGGAGGAAAATCTCATGACAAAGCGTGTTGCAGTTATTGGAGCCGGACCGTCGGGTCTGGCGCAATTGAGAGCCTTTCAGTCTGCCAGAAACAATGGCGCTGAAATTCCCGAAATCGTTTGTTATGAGAAACAGGCCGACTGGGGAGGGCTGTGGAACTATTCCTGGAGAACGGGCCTGGACGAATATGGTGAGCCGGTTCACGGCTCTATGTATCGCTATCTGTGGTCCAATGGACCCAAGGAGGGATTGGAATTTGCCGATTATTCTTTTGAAGAGCATTTTGGCAAACAAATCGCTTCCTACCCGCCACGCGCAGTGCTGTTTGACTATATAAAGGGCAGGGTTGAAAAAGCCGGTGTTCGCGACTGGATCAGATTCCGTACGCCTGTACGCAACGTTTCCTACGATGATGCCAGCGGAAAATTCAGCGTCACCGCCCACGATCTGATCAACGACAAAAAGTCGACCGAGGAGTTCGATAACGTCGTGGTTGCCACTGGCCACTTCTCCACCCCCAACGTTCCTACATTCGACGGGCTTGATCGATTCAATGGCCGGGTTCTCCATGCCCACGACTTCAGGGATGCTGTAGAATTCAAAGGCAAAGACATTTTGATCATCGGGACTTCCTACTCGGCCGAGGACATCGGCTCGCAGTGCTGGAAATACGGTTGCAAGTCGGTGACAGTCAGCCATCGAACCGCGGCTATGGGCTACGACTGGCCGGATAATTGGCAGGAGGTTCCCTTGCTCCAGAAGGTCGAGGGCAACACTTGCACCTTCAAAGATGGTACGATCAAAGACGTTGATGCCATCATCTTGTGCACCGGTTATCAGCATCATTTTCCGTTTATGACCGATGACCTTTTGCTGAAAACCGCCAACCGGCTGGCCACAGCCGACCTCTACAAGGGCGTGGCCTTCGTCAACAATCCAGGACTGTTTTATCTTGGCATGCAGGATCAGTGGTACACGTTCAATATGTTCGATGCCCAGGCCTGGTGGGCGCGCGATGTGATGATGGGCAGGATCGAGTTACCGGATAAAGCTGCCATGATCGCTGACGTAAAAGACCGCGAAGACCGCGAGGACTCCAATGAGGATGACTATGCATGTATTCGCTATCAGGGCGACTACGTTAAGGAGCTGATCGCGGAAACCGATTATCCAAGTTTTGATGTCGACGGTGCCAATGAGGCATTCTTCCAATGGAAGAAGCACAAGAAGAAAAATATCATGACCTTCCGCGACAATTGCTACAAATCGGTGATCACAGGATCTATGGCACCCGTCCACCACACGCCCTGGAAGGATGCAATGGACGATACCATTGAGTCCTATTTGAAAAACTAGCAGGCCGGGGATGGCAAAATTTCGACGCCATCTCCATTCCTGTTTTGCGGCATTGCTTATCGGCTTTGCGAACCTGCTCCCTGTGTCTGCTGCGGAAGTCGACCTTGAACTGGTGCTGGCCATGGATGGTTCGGGCAGCATCAGCGAACCGGAATACATTCTTCAGATCGAAGGAACGGCGGCAGCGTTTGCCGACCCGGCGATTCAGCAAGCCATACTGTCCGGTCCAACCGGCAGAATCGCAGTGTCTGTTCTGATCTGGGCTGATGCTGCGCTGCCAAAATTTGAAAGCGGCTGGTACGTCATCGATTCAGTCGCGTCTGCAAATCACTTTGCTGCGGTGGTCCTGAACTTCCATCAGCACAGCGGCAGGAGATTCGGTAAGGGCGGCGGAGGTACAGGCATTGGCGAAGGCATCCGATACGCTCTGGAGATGATGCGCAACAACAAGCACAGCGGGTTGCGCCAGGTGATTGATGTCTCGGGAGACGGTGTGGAAACCGATCCGTGGTTTAAGAACGCGGTTGAGCTGCCGCTGGCCCGAACCATGGCGAAAGCACAAAAGGCCACCGTAAATGGCCTTGCCATCCTGACCCGGGACTTTCCGAGACTGGATCAGTATTTTCGCGAGCAGGTGATCAGTGGACCGGGCGCGTTTGTTGTGGTGGCCGATGGGTTTGAGGATTTCGGCAGGGCAATCCGAGAAAAACTGTGGCGGGAAATATCCCAACAGGTGGCACGCGGTGGAGATAATGAAGTCTTGTCTCAGATGGCGGCACTGCATCCGCAAAGACAGTTGAAGGATGACTGAATGGAACTCCTGGTCTTTCAGCACATCGATTGTGAACATCCGGGTTCGCTGCGAACCTATCTGGAGGAAGATGGGGTCAGTTGGCATGCGATCGAGCTGAACAACGGTATGGATATCCCAGATCTTGAAGACTATGACGCGTTGTGGGTCATGGGTGGTCCCATGGATGTTTGGGACGTGGAGGAACACCCTTGGCTGGTCGAAGAAAAGAGAGCTATTTGCCGCTGGGTGCGCGATCTCGGAAAACCCTATCTCGGCCTTTGTCTGGGCCATCAGTTGCTCGCTGATGCCATGGGCGGCACGTGTGGTCCGGCGCGACCACCCGAGATCGGTGTCTTACAAGTCGAACTCACGGATGAGGGGAAGCAGGATTCGGTCTTTGGCAGCCTGCCACCCGTTCAAAAGTGCCTGCAGTGGCATTCCGTCGAAGTGGCCCAGCCACCTGAGGGGGCCGTCGTCCTGGCCTCATCGCGCGACTGTCGGGTCCAGGCCATGCGGGTCGGGGACAATGCCTGGTCGGCGCAATATCATGTGGAGCTGGAGTCAGATACGATCGCCAACTGGGCTGCTGTTCCGGCTTATGCAGAGGCGTTGGAAAACAGCCTTGGTTCCGGAGCCCTCAAGGATATGGAACAGGAGGCTGACGCCTTGATGGCCGAATTCGCTTCGTGTTCACGCCAGATCTATGCCAATTTCATGAGCGCAATGCGCGTCTAGCAAGCGTCGCCGGAAAGCATGAAATGCCTGTACGTGATTCAGTCAAACGCGATGAAAAACTTCCCGCAAAAGTGAATGTGGTCGTCATTGGCGGCGGCATTGCAGGCATAAGTTCTGCATTGGAGCTCGCTGAGCGCGGATTGTCGGTTGCTGTATTTGAAAAGGGCCTGGTGGGATGCGAACAATCCGGTCGCAACTGGGGTTGGTGCCGTCAGATGGGCCGCGACCCGCGTGAGTTACCACTGATCCGGATATCGATGGATCTGTGGCGTGAGATGCGGCAGCGAACGGGCGAAGAAGTCGGGTTTCGCGAATGCGGTATTGCGTATCTGTGTGAAAGTGATGCGAAGCTGACAAAACGACTGAACTGGTTCGAGAGCTATGCAGCACGGCACCGCCTGACATCTCGTATGATTTCGGCTGCTGAGGCGCATGTCATGGCGCCGGGAAGCACGGTTGAGTGGAAAGGAGGCTTGTTTACGCCCGATGACGGTCGCGCGGAGCCGGCCCTTGCGGTGCCCGCCATGGCGAGAGCAGCGCAAAGGTCCGGAGCGCTGATCTTCGAACGCTGTGCTGTGCGCGGATTGGAACGTATGGCCGGCAGAGTGTCGGGCGTGGTGACCGAGAGAGGCAGTGTCAGATGTGAAATGGTCGTGCTTGCAGGCGGCGCCTGGTCTCGGCGTTTCTGCCACAACACGGACATAAGCCTGCCGCAACTGACCGTCGTGAATTCCGTAGCGCGCACTGCAAAGATTGATGCCGGTATTGAGCACAGCATCGCCGGCGCAGACTTCGCCATTCGAAAGCGGCTGGATGGCGGCTTCACGCTGGCCCACGCGGTTGACAGCACGGCAGACATCATGCCGGACAGTTTTCGGTTGCTGCCCGAGTTTTGGCCATTGTTGAAGACGGAGTGGCGCGACTACCACTTTCGCATCGGCCGACGTTTTCTGGCCGAAGCTTCACTAAAACGTCGATGGAAGCTGGATGAGAAATCACCTTTTGAGCAGGTGAGGGTGCTCGATCCAACGCCCGTTAGAAAGAGCCAGACAGCAGCGCTCCGATCACTGCAAAAAACGCTTCCCGCATTCAAGAATGTGCAAATCAAGGAGGAATGGGCTGGTGTTATCGATGTGACTCCCGATGTCGTGCCGGTCATTTCTCCGGTAGAGTCTTTGCCGGGTTTCTACATTGCCACAGGCTTTTCTGGCCACGGTTTCGGACTGGGTCCAGGGGCCGGAAAGCTGATGGCCGAACTTGTGACCGGGGAAACGCCTTGCGTTGATCCGGCGCCGTTTCGACTGGACCGTTTTTAGCCACTTCCCTGTTCAGTCAACCAACGCTAGCTGCGAGGCTTTTTCTTTTCAGGATCATAGTGTGGGAAGCGCACGATTCTTGCAGGCAAGCGTTTCATATGACCATCGAGCTTACCGATCTCTACCTCTGTTCCAATTTCCGCATGGACCACATCAACCCGTGCAAGCGCGATGTTCTTCTTCAGGACCGGCGAGCGCATGCCGCTGGTGACCTCGCCTATCTGTGCCCGTCCGACATGAATGCAGTCGCCGTTTCCGACCGGTTCCTGGCTGTCGATCTCGAGTCCGACCAGTTTCTTGTGCGGATGGTTCTTGCGTTCGGCCAGAGCCGATTTGCCAATGAAGTCATCTTCCTTGGATTTAAGCGGTACGGTGAAGCCGATTCCGGCCTCAAAAGGGTCCGTGGTATCGTCGAACTCATAATCTTTGAAGATCAGTCCGGCTTCGATCCGAAGCCAGTCCAGCGCTTCGAGACCGAGCGGTTTCAAACCGTGGGGTTGCCCGGCCTTCCACACGGAATCGAAAACCGCCTCACCATCCTTGGGATGGCAGAATATTTCGTAGCCAAGTTCTCCGGAATAGCCGGTGCGGGAAACGACAACCGGCGGACCCTGGTAGTCACCAATCCGACCGACCGTAAATCGGAACCAGTCGATTTCGCCGACTTCGGGACGTGCTGGTGGCGTCCAGATTACATCCTTAAGAATATCGCGGCTTTTGGGGCCCTGGACCGCAACGTTGTGCATCTGATCGGTTGAGGAGCGGACCCAGGCTTCAAGGCCCAGATTCTCTGCCTGCTCGCGCATCCAGATACCCGAAATGTCGGAACCACCGATCCAGCGGAAGTTGTCCTGGCCCAACCGGTACACCGTTCCGTCGTCGACCATCCCACCGTGTTCGTAGCACATGGCCGTGTAAACGACCTGCCCATCCGACAGTTTGCGGATATTGCGTGTCACACAATGTTGCATCAGTGCTTCGGCGTCAGGTCCGGTGACCTCGAATTTGCGCAAAGGCGAAAGATCCATGATGACTGCGGCCTCGCGCGCGGCCCAGTATTCCTCCACCGGACCTTCATTGTTGAACCGGTTGGGCAGCCAGTAACCGTTGTACTCTGTGAAGTCGCGGGTGTGTTTTGCGAATGAGGAATGAAAGGCCGTCTCTTTCGTAAGGACGGCGTCGGCTTCTGGTGTCATGCGAAAGGCCGTTGCTTTTTTGAAGGTTTCGGTGGCGGCGTAAACACGCACGTGAATGTCGGTTGGATTCCAACCGTTTGCTGCGTCGATGTCACAGGGGCAGGCGGATGCCACGCACACCAGATCCGTCAAGGCGCGCATCAAAACGTAGTCGCCGGGTCTCGACCACGGCTCGTCGAAATAGATCTGGTTCGCTGCATCAATATTTGTGTTGTAAAAATAGTTCAGCGCTTCCCAACCGGGTCGTTTATCGATGCCAAATGACTTCAGAACATGATTGAAATTGTCTGTGCAATTGACGTGACCGGGATAGCCCATCTCATCATAATAGCGGGAGTTGCATGCCGTCATGAAGGCATCGTGGCGTCCGCAGGTGTCCTGAACCATTTCCACGAGCGGCTCCATTTCGAGGTCGAAGGCCTTGGCGGGGAGACCGGGAACCGGGTTCAGGATTCCCAGAAGCGAACGCGTGATAGTCGCATCCAGCGCCTTCTCATTTCCAGCGTCCAGCTTGCGTCGTGAGAATGCCTGGAAATCGGAGCACTGACGTCCTTCGACGTCGATGATTTGAATAAACTCGCCGGATTTGACCGTGAATGTTTCAGCGGTTCGTGCCTGAACTCTAAAATCCTGCTGCGGGTTGGCCAGCGGTTCGGGTAATCGCGCTTTTTCCAGCGTCTTAATCGTCGAACGGTGCAGCAACAATTCGATGGGAGTCGCTGTATTCTGTTGTTCGAAATTCATGGTGCCACCGGGCGCCGCAACGATCGCGACGCCATCTCGTTCCACTGCCAATTCTGCTCGCTCACCCGCTTTTGAGCTGCTGCCAAACACTCTTACAGCCCTGGCTTTAGCGACATCGATGTCCCGTCTCTGCAACGCAATCTGCGCCCGTTTAGCACTTTCGTCGTCAGCGGATAGTATGGCCTTGAATCCATCGGCATCGTTGTCGGATTTTGTCCGCAAAACTGAAGCGTCAAACCTGCCATCGCCGCCGATCCCTATGATTTCACAGGGCTGACAGCCTTCTTTGTCAACGACTTCCAGTCGATCTCCAGCAAAGATCTCGACAATGACGGAACCTCCTCCGTCAATAAGGTATCTTTCCGTGCCGGCCGGCAACGACACAACACCAGGTCTGAGGATGAGAGATGGTGACGGCGGTTGAAAGTCGGATGTGCTTTGCATGTCCCGAACCTTCTGTGTGAATGCTTAGGCACGCAGATTAGCTCCATTCGTGGCGTTAGCGCAATCATAATGGTATCAATTGGCTTAGAATTGGTATGAAATGGTTGAAAAAGAAAACTGACCTGACCCGGAAGTTTCGCTGGTAGACAAGGTCCAACCAAAGCCGTCTGGATAGTGCAAAAATGGTGGCAACCAGGACCACACTATTTGTCTTGCTCTGCGCCTCGTTGCTGTCGCTGGTTCTCGGGTCCGTTCACGCATTTTCTGTGTTTCTGGAGCCGCTGGAACAGCTTTTCAGCGCGTCCCGCTCAACGGTCAGCATGTCCTATTCACTGGCGCTGGTGGCTTTGACGATTGCCGTTCTCGTGGGACACAAGCTGTTTTCGGTCGTCCGGCCCAGCCTGTTTGTGCTGTTTGTTTGTCTTGTCGCGGCAGCAGGTTCATTGGTGGCTGCTGCTGCTACGTCGATTTCGGTCGTTTGGCTGGGATATGGACTGTTGTTCGGTGCCGCGAATGGATTGGGTTACGCCTTCGGGCTACAGATTTCAGCGCAGGTAAGTCCAGGGCGTGAGGGTCTGGCCATGGGCATCGTCACCGCGTCATATGCATTCGGGGCATCGATCTCTCCACCTCTCTTCACCTGGGCTGTGTCGACCGGTGGATTTCAGTTGGCAATGTGGGGCCTGACTTTTGCTCTGCTCCTGATTTCACCAATCTGTTCATCGTTGCTTGAGGTTTCAGGCGTCAGGTTTCAGAGCAATGAAGAGAGCACGACGAGCAAAGCCGTTCCCGGCAGACGTTTGGTGTGGCTGTGGTTGGGCTACGGGGCAGGGGTCGCCGCCGGGCTGATGGCGATCGGGCATGCAACCGGAATCGCAAAGTCTGCAGGTTTGCAAAACCACCTATGGACCGCGCCGGTGATCATAGCCGTTTTCAACATGATGGGGAGCTTCATTGGTGGGTGGCTGGCAGACCGTCTCAGGCAAAACGCGCTTCTGGCGGGCTTACCACTCCTCTCAGCCCTGGCGCTGCTCTTTTTGACCTTCAACGCAGGCGCCATGGTGACCCTTGCCGGGCTGGGAGTTGTGGGGCTTGCCTATGGTGCGACAATTGCAGCCTATCCCGCGTCGATATCCAAAATGTTTGGCGGCCCGCTGGGAACGCGCATCTATGGCCGTGTCTTTACGGCTTGGGGAACCGCGGGCCTGCTTGCGCCCTGGTTCGCCGGATTTCTGTTCGACGAGACAGGTGGTTATGCAGTGGCTCTTGCGGTGGCTGCAGGGCTGGGAATTTGCTCGGCGGGCGCAGTGCTTCGATTTTACCAGTCCCAGCCAGGCAACGTCGATTGAACGGTAGATCGAAGACCGAGAAAAAATTCTGGCTTCAGGTGATGTGGGGTTCCGTTGATCTGATTCATGGCTTCAGCGTTCCAAATAGTCTGCCATCAGGGCCTCAACCTCTTCGACTGATTTAGGAAACCGGGTGAAACTGCGCACGGCGGGAACCCTGGCCCATGGCAGCCGTTCATCCGTCATCATTTCAACGAATGGTGCGAACCACGTCAGGTCATCGAGAACGGAAGCGCGCAGATTCACCCGGGTATCTGCGCCTTCGATACGCGAAAGGACGAAACCCATGCAGCTCGGGCAAAAGTAGTGCCGCCGCCCTTCGCTCTTTCGACCCCCCATCACCAACTCACCGCTGACGGAGAAACCTGTGGCTGGTATCATTACGGTCAAAGAATAGGCACTTGCGCAGAGTTTCTGACAATCGCGGCAGTGGCAGGCGAGTGTCAGAAGCGGCGGTGCAGTCACGCGCACCTGCACGGAACCGCAAATGCAGGAGCCGCTTAGCGGAAGATTGGGAGCGTTCATCGATCTGTTCCTCCAGGATGAAGTCCGCCGTAACCGGTAGGCTTTCGAACTTTTGCCACGGGTAATGGCCGGCGTGCATAGCCGCCGTGGTGTAACTGCCCGGCGACTTATCCAGGGCAACGCCGCAAATGCGTAAAGCGAGTCCTTTCTACAAGGTGCAGCGATTCGCAAGAGTAACCGCTCCCTGCGGAAGGCCGCCGTTCAATCCCTCTGGCGTTCAGAGCTGGTTGATGACTGAACCGACGAAATGCTGCTGTCGCCTTTGCCCGGTGTTCAATATGCAACCCGCCCGCTTCAACCAGTACTCTGCCAATTGCGGACCGACAGATATTGTAATGCCGACGGGAGACTTCTTAGACCGAACCAGCGACGGCAATACGACTGGGTTGAAGCCCGGCGATGTCGGGCTCGAGGTGGACACTTTCGGAAAAGAGCATGAGGCGGCGGTGATTGGGAAGGAGGTCGTCTTTGCCGTAGTTAAAAAATTCGATTGATCTTCACGCGCGGCCCATACCTGCCGCTTCTTTGTGCACCAGATCTATTACCAGATCACCTGGGCGGTGACATCCAGTGCGACCCGAAAGAACTGAACGGTTACAGCGCTGCACGGTCTGTTCATGCGGACACAAGGGGGAGCAGATGCAATCAATCCTCATCCGATCAGATCGATCAGTCCAACAACAATCGCAGCGCAGCCCAAAATCGCAATCACGATGAACGTGATGGCCGTTCCATAAAAGCGTCCAAATCGCCAATGGTCGGTGAAAGCAAACGCATAGCCATGGATCACCCGCGCGAAGGCAAATAACGCGGCCAGGACAGCAAGGAAAATGCTGTTAAATTCTCGAAACTCAAGCAAGGCAAAAAGTAATAGTGCAGTCGGCACATATTCAACGAAATTGGCCTGTCCGCGTATCCGACGCGAAAGAACATCATCGGCGCCCTGGTCATCCGGGTTGGATTGTCGACCGCCAATCACCCGCGACGACAGCACAACGAGCCAGAGGCCCAGGACCCCTGCAAGAATGGACGTGATGGGCAGGGTCATGGAGCTCTCGCTGTCATCAATGGTGTTAGAGATTTCCTTGAGTCTTCGGGATCAATGATAGCAACGTCAACACCAAATGGACAACGTGTGCCGACACACGTCCTGGCCTCCATTTTCGGCGCCTCAGCGATCTCGCCGAAAGCAGGCATCGGCTCTAAAGCAGCTGAACGGCCGTTGTGCGGACATAGCTGCCATCTGCCCTCTCGGCACAAACGGCTGCTTTCCTTTAACCCTTCCGGCTGCTGACTTCTTTGCCATTGTAGATCAATCGAGAAGACCACGGAATTGGGTTGCGCAGGGCATGATGGGCCATGCATGCGTTTTCCGCCTCATCCATGAGATCCATAATTCGTTCTTGCGGTTCATCGCTGTCGATTAACACATGGGTTTCAATCCCCAGGGTCTCGCCCTCGGTTGTGTGACCTAATTCGCGCATATTGCTCAGATTTGTCTGAAACCGCATCTTTTGTTCGATGTTCATCGATTTGATCCTGATTTTGCGGGCGGTGTAAATGTCAGTCAAATGCGTCATCAGGCAAAAGCCAATTCCGGCGCACAGATAGGCCAATGGTGGTGGTGCTGTGTCATCCCCAACCGGAGTTTGTTCATCGCAATACAGTTTCACTGGCGAAAAGCCGGGAATGTTCACTTGCACCATTCCAGACTTTTTTTGACGGTCATGCGCTTCTGCGGTGAGGTTGATTTCAAACTGCAACGGCTCGGGCGGTCGGCCCTTTTTGAACGGACTGGTCTCGTACTGTGTCGGCTCCGGCATTCGGTCCGACCGTTCTCCAACCCTATACTTTTTGGCGTCATTCATGAGGTGGGTCCTTGTTGAGTGTGCTGATGGCTAACGAACAGCATATTCTTGAAGCCCGCAATGGAATGAACTTTGTCCAGGTTTGCTAATGTTGAAGTGCACGGCGATAGAGACCCAGGAACCGACATTCGCCGCAACATGGGAATATGCAGGCTCTTCATTCATCACCGGGCACGCCGTAACCTGGTGCTTCGCGAGGATCGATGGCCCTTTGAATATAGGCATCCAGCTGAGGTTTATAAATTTCCCAGGCAGCAGCAATGTTCTCGATGGGGCAGTCTTCACTCCAGTCGCATCGCAGATCCGCAATTGGCCATGGCACATTGCCGGCAATCATCAGTCCGGCTGAATGAACGGGGCCCGCTTCGCCACCTGCGCTCAATCCTGCACGTAAAGCAGCAATCAATCTGTCGCCCAAATGACCGCTCGAAGCCAGAAAGCCGTCAACAATAGCTTGCGGTACAGTTTCCGTCGCCAGCAAATTGCCGCCACTGGCAACATTCCTGGCTTGTGCTTCGGACCAGGTTCCGAGCGCCTGGCAGCCGGAATGAATGGCTGTGCCGCCCTTCGCATCCACAATGAGCACTTGGCGATAGTCCATGTGGTTGGCGGTTTCGCGAAGACTGGCAATCGCATCGCCAGCGCTCATGCCGCCGGCGAGAAGATCCAGCCCCTTTGGTCCCAATGTTGGGTCCGTAATGTTTTGGCTGGCTATCGCGCCCACACCTGCGCGGGAATGTGAACATCGGGCAGCAACGGCAGGTGATGACGATGAGATCGCAACGCCAAACATTCCGGTGTCTGCGCATCTGGCGACAAGTGAAAAAGTCACTTCAATTCCTCATCGGGAATTACCGCGGTGCCGTCAATCTCGACAAGCCATTCCGGACGGGCAAGAGCCTGAACCACCAGTCCGGTGGAAACCGGATGAACGCCCTGAAGGTATTCGCCCATTGTGCGATAAACTGCTTCACGGTGGCGAACATCGGTGATGTAGACCACCACCTTGACGAGATGTTCCATCGTGCCGCCGCACTCCTCGATCAGCTGTTTGATGTTTTGCATAACCTTGTGAGTTTGCTCGACGGGATCATGACTGTCGATGTTCATTGCATCATCAAGATTTTGAGGGCACTGGCCGCGAAGAAAGACCGTAGCACCTCTGGCGATTACCGCCTGAGCCAGATCGTTATCCAGATTCTGTTCGGGGTAGGTATCTTTGGTATTAAAGGTGCGGATGCGTTTGTGGATCATATTTCGGCTCCGTTTGATCAGGACATGTTCAATGACCTCGACCCTGAAGTGTAGTGATGCTTCATATAATTGTTTTGCTTGTCGATATGGTCGGCCAGATATCTGGCATCGTGCCACACGCCATAAATGAAAGAGGATCCGCGCCGCGATAGCCAGGGCAAGCCAAGAAAATAGACACCGGGTTCAGTAGACACGCCACTGTGATGAACCGGTTTCCCTTTTTCGTCGAATGCATCGACCTTCAACCAATCGTAGTCCTGTGAGTAGCCTGTGGCCCAAACGATTGAAGCAATGCCCGCGTCCTTTAGATTTAGTTCCAGGATGGGATTTGAAAGGCAATCCGGATCCGGGTGGATTTTGCGGGCTTCAGGGTCTTGTGGAAGGTCCAGTCCGTTGCGGGCAACAAAGGCGTCTGCCCGATCCAAAACCGACAGATAATTGGCATCACCATCCTGAATGTTTTTGGCAAGATCCGGAGCAAAAGACATGACCCCATTTTTGTATGAGTGCGTCATGCCCACGAGAATCATGCCGTTTCCTGCGTAGCGACGAAAATCGACGGTTTCTCCGCCACGGGCGCCACTAACCGAAATTGTGACATGTTCAGTGCCCGGGTTCGGCGCAACGGCATCCCACTCACCGAACACACCCAGCCACCAGACGTAGTCGAGACCACGATAGCGTCGCGGCGGTCGATTATGTGGACCAATGGAGAGGAAAACCTTTTTTCCGGAGCGAAGCAATTCGTCGGCGATCTGTCCACCCGAAGAACCCGCTCCAACAACCAATACGCCTGCATCAGGCAATTGTTCGGGATTGCGGTAGGTGTTCGAATGGATTTGCAAAAGACCTTCTTCTTCGGGAACAATCGTCGGGATGACAGGTTGCTGAAAAGGCCCTGTGGCAACCACGATATTGCTTGCCTCAATAATTCCATCTGAGGTTTCTACCCGAAATCCAGGATGGCCGGCTTTTCGCTCAACTTTTGTTACTTCGACTCCGCAGCGGATGGGAGCCTTGATCATCCTGGCATAATCGACAAAATAATCTGCCACACTTTCCTTTGGGATAAAGCACTCGGGGTCTGCGTCAGCAAATTCCATTCCGGGAAACCGGTCGTGCCAAGCCGGGCCATTTGCGACAAGTGAATCCCATCTTGCCGAGCGCCAGCACTCAGCAATTCGGCCACGTTCCAAAACAAGATGAGGAATTGCATTGTTACTCAGGTGTTCGCTCATGGCCACACCTGCCTGTCCCGCACCAACAACGAGAGTGTCAATTTTCTCAATGGTCATGGACGCCCCCATCTTCGCGTTCTCAAAATGAATATCGATTGCCTGGCCATCCCATCAATCCATCTGTAATCCGCGCTGAAGATGGCCAATCAACTTTTCCAGCATGGCATCGCAGCGTTGCACCTGTTCAATTTCGATGTATTCATCGGGCTTGTGCCCCTGGGTCATAGACCCGGGACCACAAACAACCGTTGGAATTCCAAGTTCCTGCGAAAACAATCCGCCCTCGGTTCCAAATGCAACTTTGCAAGTACCATTGGCACCCGTCAGGGATCTCACGAATTCAACCACCGACGCATCTTCCGGCGTCGCCAACCCCGGATAAGCATTGAAGACCTCCATCGCGATGTCAGCTTCAGGTGCAGATTCGTGTGCATTTTCGACGATCCTCGATGCACGACTTTGAATTTCATCGAATATTTCCAAAGGATCGTCAGATTCGATGTTTCGTATTTCAAAGCTCAAATCACAGCGACTGGGCACGATATTAAGAGCCGTTCCCCCGTTTATTTTTCCAACATGAAGAGTGGTATAGGGGACATCATAATCCAAATCGCCGGCCTCAGAATCAGCGAGTGATTTCTGAAGGTCGCGAATTTCCTGAATCAAATCGCTGGCAAGATAGAGCGCGTTCAAAGCAAAAGGCGCCAACGCCGAATGGCCTTCGCGGCCAGTGCATGTCACATCAATTGCGGTTTTTCCTTTGTGACCTGTTGCAACCCGCAGGTTAGTCGGTTCGCCAACGATGCAAAATGCCGGACGCACGGGCGCCTGTTTCATAAATTCGATCATTGAATGAACGCCAAGACAGCCCAGTTCTTCGTCGTATGAGAACCCCAGATGAAGCGGTGTCGCGAGGTCTCGCTCTTTGGCTTTCAACGCTGCCGAAAGGGCGCTTGCCACAAAACCCTTCATGTCTGCTGTGCCACGTCCGTAGTAGCGACCGTTTTCCTCGGTCAGCTGAAACGGCGGTTTGGTCCATTTCTGTCCATCGACAGGAACGACGTCAGTGTGCCCTGACAACATGACGCCGGCGGTGTTTGGTTTCCCGATGGTGGCGTACAGGTTTGCTTTGGTTCCCGCATCGTTTGGCAGCAATGTGAACGCGATATCATGAGCGCGAAGCAAGTCACCGATAAACGTCATAAGCTCAACATTGGAGTTTCGACTGGTTGTGTCGAACCCAATCAGATGCTGCAGAATTTCAGGTGATTGCATCACGTTGGTTTAATCAGCCTAAGAGTTTTGATGAAACTGTTGATATGCTGTGTCGAAGAATGCCCTCAATTTCACAGATCTGAGCCTCACTTAAGATAAGCGTTGGCGATAGAATTAGAATATTGCCGAGAGAGCGAGCAATCAGGCCACTTCTTTGACACTCTTCAGCAACTTGCAGCGCTACATTCGCCCACATCACGCCCTCAACTTGCTCGCGCCGGTCCCTGAAACCGTTTCAGAAACTGGCACATGAACATGGGGCCGGACAACACCTTCACGAGTTCTCCATAGGACCAAGTCTGGCACCGGTGCACAGTCCTCCAACTCTTAACATAACCCACTTTATGTTATGAGTGCGGGCTCTTAATGTCCGTGACGCTTCTATCGTTACTACTTGGTGCATGGGATCCACGACCTGGATGGACAACAATCGTTTGGTTGGTTGAAGCTCCTTGCAAATTTCATCACAAGTGTAATTGTAACAGAACTGGAAATTTGAAAGAAAAAATTCTTTATAAAACAGTAGATTGCAGAACAATAAGTGGTGCCCGGGGGCGGAATCGAACCACCGACACGCGGATTTTCAATCCGCTGCTCTACCCCTGAGCTACCCGGGCATCGGGTCGTTTGAAACTTGCTGAAGCAGCCGGCCAAAATGCCGTCTGGAGGCTGGCGTTGTATAGTCAAACGCGTTGGGGCTGTCCAGCCGAAATAGCGGAGTGCGCTGCGGAATTTAGAGAGCCAATTTGCAGCCCGTCGCTTGACGCGGCACGGCATCCGAGGACGCGAATTCTGCTCAGCCTGTCATTGTCACCCAATTTGGATGGACCGGGTATCCCTCACCACCTAACAGCGACGCTGTTTCATACAGCGGCAGGCCGACAACGTTGGTGTAAGAGCCAACAAGTTTTAGAATAAAGGCGCCTGCAATGCCCTGTATCGCATAGCCTCCGGCCTTGCCCCGCCACTCGCCGGAGGCCAGATAGCTTTCGAACTCTTCCTTTGACAATTTCTTGAACCGAACCCGCGTTTCAACCAGTTTATGGCGCATCGTGTTTTTCGGTGTGATCAGGGTCACGCCCGTGTAAACGCGGTGAGCCCTGCCCGATAAAAGGCGAAGGCAATTGGCGGCCTCATCCAGCAATTCCGCCTTTGGCAGAATTCGCTTGCCGGCAGCAACGACCGTATCGGCTGCCAGGATATAGCTGTTTTCAAGATTCCCCGAGCGCTTCATGCTTTCTACGGCGAGTTCCGCTTTGGTGCGTGCAAGACGTTTTGCGAGCGAGCGTGGGGCTTCGGATTTTTCAGGCGTTTCGTCCGCTTCAGCAGGCGCTAACAGGTCGGGTTCGATGCCAATTTGCTGCAGCAATGCGAGCCGCCGCGGTGAACCCGAGGCCAAAATCAGTTTAGCGTTGTCAGCCATGAAGTGATTTTCCCAAGCTCAAGCCTGTCAGGCTGCGAATGCGGGGTCATTTGAAGCGGTAAGTTATCCGGCCCTTCGTCAGGTCATAAGGTGTCATTTCGACAAGAACTTTGTCGCCTGCCAAAACGCGGATACGGTTCTTGCGCATCCGCCCCGCAGTGTGGGCGATAATTTCGTGATCGTTTTCGAGTTTAACCCGAAATGTTGCGTTGGGGAGCAACTCGCTCACCGTGCCTGGAAATTCCAGAACTTCTTCTTTCGCCATGCGTATTCGTAATCCTGTATTTACCAACGGGTCTGAAAGTTTGGCGGAAACTAACCGCAAAGCTCTGCTTTGTGAACCATTAGTTGCAAAGGTGTTCTTTGGATAGTGAATGTCGGATTTTCGACGATTCGAATGGGGTCAACCGGCGTCGCCGAAAAGCTTGAGAATATTGTCGAGAAGTCGATCGCGGACATCGCGATAGGCCTCCAGGACCTGGTCGCGGGACCCTTGTACAACGGTCGGGTCGGCAGAAGGCCAGTAGAGCACTTCGTTGGCCTCCACGTGAAGCATCTCCAGCGCGACATGATGAGCCGTTGGCGACAGCGTGATGATGACGTCAAACCAGGAATCGTCCAGATCTTCGAGGGCGACCGGTTCGCGATCCCTGATATTGACACCGAGTTCATTCATCACCTCGCCAACAAAAGGATCTGGAGAGCCGGTTCGGACGCCGGCAGACGCACAAAACAGCTTTTGGCCAAAGTTCAGTCGTGTCAGTGCCTCAGCCATCGGGGAGCGGATGATGTTGTGATTGCACAGAAAGAGAACTGAGGTGGCGTTGCCACCAGTGCCCTTCGCGCCTGCCTGATCGCCTTGTTCTGCCATCAACCCCGCCAGTGAAGCACGCAGATCAGTGTGAAAAGACGCCGTGCCGTATCGAAATCGATTTCGATTTTCCCTGAAAGCCGTTCCTGAAGGGTCTCGGATCCCTGATTGTGCAAGCCGCGTCTGGCCATGTCGATGGCTTCGATCTGGCTCGGAGTGGCCGAACGAATGGCTTCATAGTAGCTTTCGCAAATCTGGTAATATTCTTTGACGGTCTTGCGAAACGGAGTGAGTGACAGAATGTGCGTCGCCACCGGATTGTCGCTTGCATCGGCAATATTGAAGACCAGGCGCTGCTCAACGACGCCGAGTTTTAGCTTGTAGTCAGGAACCGTTCCGCTTGGCACCTCGTGCCCAACCGGCCAGAAAGAATTGGCTTCCAGAAGGTCAAAAATCGCAACCGCCCGTTCATGCTCGACATCAGCATTGGCGCGACTGATTGTGGTCTCGTCAAAGACCAGATCAACAAGCCGGGCGTTTTGCGGTGCGTTGCACATGTCGGTCCCGTCACCTTGCTGAACTGTTGTGACGCGGACGTGCATTTGTGGACCAGGCAGCGTCCAGGTCGGTCAACCTTGCCTCCACGCACTCTACACCCGCTTCAATGGCTATATTATCTGCAAACGAGAATTCAACTGTGCCGGCAGGGTCCCCGACCTGACCGGACGGCCAGAACTGAACGGCGAGAAGTGAAAGCACCTGGCTGGGACTGTTGAGCTGGAGGCCCTTGGTGCGCACGCTCAAGACCCTGTCAACGTGCAACGCCGCCTTGCGTCTCTCATACTTCTTAAACAACAGCCGCCTGTTCCCCTTCGCCTCCCAGGCAAATCGGTTAAGCGACATGGCCAGTTTACCCTCATCGGGAAGCCATTGAATGTCATTGGCCTTAAGGACGCTGTCCTGTATGTGGGC
>CALIOE010000002.1 GCA_938044775.1 uncultured Rhizobiaceae group bacterium | reverse complement strand
CCCGGATCATCGTTCAAAGATAATGGACTCCCCACAGGCTATACCGCAGACCGGCAAATTGTCGGACCGCGACGGGCAATTCTGTCGGACGACGATGAGCGCTTGACGGTAAGAGTTTTGCGACTGAAATGAGTGGATCAGCGGGAGGCGTTGAATTTTCTCCTGCAACCGTCCTTTATCGTATCATCCGGCAACCAGCCAAACAGCGCAAATTGTCTGCATTGATGTTCGTGCAACGGCGCTCATGTCATACTGCCTTCGACATCGCGCGTCGGTCTATTGCGTCGTCTCAAGGCTGTAGTCAAACCAGTCGCGCGTTGCTTTGTCAGCTGGAAGAAGCGTTTCAATCCGGATGTCATCGATGGCGGCGTCGGCGCTTAGACCGATGGTCGCTATGAGCGAAAACAGCCGCAGAACAACTCCATCAACGCAAATCTGCAGCGTCAATACAGGCATTGGATTTTCTCTACTCGGTCGACTGACTGCAGCCGAAACACCTTCCAGATCGCGAAGCTCTGCAACGAAGTGGCGCGCTTCCTCGTCATGTGGACGGCGTGCAACTTCCAACTCCAGCATTCGAAACAATGCCTGAGTGGTCTGTTCCCAATTCACAATATTTGATCGCAAAATGCCCGGCATCATCAAATCCCGCAGCAAATTGGGATCGCCAGTTCCCCCGATCATGGCGAAAAACTTCCGGGCCGGTTCGTTCGCCTTCTGCAGATTCCAGATTCGATCAATCGAAACGGCGGGATAAGGCGCGTGGCTATGCAAGACATGATCAATAGACGCATCAACAGCCCGGAGCGTTTGATCGTTCCACCCTTTGCTTGAAGACCGCGCCGCAAAACCAGCTGACAGCAACATCGCATCAATCTCGGCCGCAGGCATGTCCAACGCATCGCCAAGCTGTGAAATGGCAAAGCGGCTCGGCTTTGAACGCCCTGTTTCGAGAAAGCTTATGTGCCGTTGAGAGAGGCCCGCCTCTAACGAGAGCTCCAGCTGGCTCAACCGTCGCCGCATGCGCCATGTTCTGAGAAAGCCGGAAAATGCTGTTTCGTTATTGGGTACTGCCAGGGTCATGCTCCACTTACTCAACAAGCCCTGGCTTCGTCTATTACGTCCAAGGTAATTGAGATCATTCAGTTTTGGTGTGAGTCCTCGGTCAATCTCCAATGACGGAAGGAAACAACATGCCCTCATCCACATCCGCCCGCATATTCCTGGGACTAAACGCTGCCTTTTCCCTAACCGTTGGCCTCATATTGCTGTTTGCCGCTGAATCAGCCGCTGAAGTCCTGTTTGCAGAAACCGCCAATTGGCAACCGACACTGCTACGATTTCTCGGCGCCGGCTTGCTGATCTTCGCATGTGACCTGTTCCTGATGGCCTCCAATCGCTTCATCTCCAGAGGGCAGGTTTTGCTTATCTCGGGAATGGACGCCGGCTGGGTCCTTGGAAGTATATTTCTCCTTGCCTTCGGCGGCGATCTGTTCAGCAACTCGGGTGTGATGCTCATCGAGATTGTTGCACTGTTTGTCGCCATTTTTGCGATTGGCCAGTATGTTGGAGCTGGTAAGATTGAACCGCTTAAGAGCCGGGCCAGCGTGCGGGCAACAGGCGGAAAATTACACGCAAGCGTAAAACGCGTGGTCAATGCACCTGTCGATGCCGTTTGGGCAGTCATGACAGACCATCCCCGCTATGCCGACGTCGCAAGTAACATTTCGAAAGTTGAGGTGCTGTCTGGAGACGGCCTTGGAATGGAACGCCGCTGCTATGGACCCAAAGGAGAAAACTGGCGCGAGACATGCGATCTCTTTGAAGACGGCAAGGTGTTTGGATTCAAAATTCACACGGAAGCCGAGGACTACCCCTACCCGATGTCAGACCTGCAAGGTCGTTGGACCGTTGAACCAAAGCGCAACGGATCAGAGTTTTCTATCGATATTGAAGCAAAGCCAACGGGCAACTTTGTGGTGCAAACCCTCTTTAAGTTGGCTGCAAAGCGGCAATTTAAAGCGATCCTGATTGACCTTGCAGATGCCTGGTCTGCTCGCATGGAACGGGAGGCAAGTCGCTGATCTCAAGTCTTCGTGGTCTTGTAGAAATCTGATCAATATCAATTGGGGGCTCTCTTCCCCGGGCTAAGATTTCCGGGTCCTCGGCAACCAGCCGCAATCAAACGGGAATTCAGATGATGTTGTTTGGAGAGAAAAAGATGCTTTCGCTGCTGCCGAGATCTTTCGTTCTGACGATGGCGATTGCCAGTATCTGGGGTGTTTGTGGCCATTCTTACGCCCAGACGGTTACAATTCCCCGATGCCCCTCAGTATCAGAGTATCCCAAACCGGGAGCATTCAACAGATTTGCTTCCGGCCACGAACGCTCCGAGAAGTCGAAGAAGGTCGTTGGAAATAAGACGGAGCTCGCCGGGCGAAGAAAAGGCAATCGAAAACGGGTCAAGTCGAACTGAGTGAAAGCTCTGCCTGGAATAGCCGACCAGTCCGCGGTTCAGCGGAAACTCAAATGAAGAAATTCAATGTGAGATTCACGCGGCATTCAGCCTCTGGGTGGTTGTGATGGAGACCCATTTTGCGCTCCTTGCACTGGGTGGATTGCTGTTGGCTGGTCTGATTGCCGATCAAATCGGACGGCGCACCAGGCTCCCGCGGGTCACATTGTTGGTGGTGTTTGGCATTGTTGCCGGCCCATCCGGCATAGACCTGGTGCCGGCAGCGCTTTCGGATTTGTATGAGTTCCTTGCGTCCATTGCGCTGACGATGGTTGCTTTTCTTCTCGGCGGAGCGCTCACGCGTGCCAAATTGAGCACCAAGGGAAGGACCATATTCATCGTCTCCCTTACCGTCGTTCTTCTGACCGGCACATTGGTGTTTGCCGGTCTTGTTGCGCTGGGAACCCCTGTGCTGCTGGCATTGCTTCTCGCTGCAACAGCGACCGCCACAGCGCCTGCGACAACTCAGGATGCCGTTCGCCAGATTGGCGCGAACGGCCCTTTCACGGACACTTTGCTGGGGATCGTCGCCGTCGATGATGCCTGGGGCCTTATCCTGTTCAGCATTGTGCTTGTGGTGGCACATTCAGTTTCTGGAAGCACCGAAGTCACGGCGCTTGCCAGTGGATTATGGGAACTTGCCGGTGCCTTCATGGTTGCCGCGGCGGTCGGGTTTCCCGCGGCGTATCTTACAGGTCGCATTCAGCCGGGAGAGCCGATGCAGACTGAAGCGCTCGGCGTCGTGCTGCTGTGTGCCGGGTTGTCGTTGTGGCTGGGAGTGTCCTTTCTTCTGGCAGGGATGGTTACCGGGATGATTGTTGCCAACTTTGCGGAACACCACGCCCGGCCGTTTCATGAAATTGAGCATGTCGAATGGCCTTTTATGGTGCTGTTTTTCATTCTCTCCGGTGCGTCTCTGAATCTCGGCAGTTTGAACGAACTCGGCACCGTGGGGGCTGCGTACATTGTCCTGCGGACGGTCTCACGGATATGTGCCGGATGGCTTGGCGCAACCTGGGCCCAGGCTCCTGATGCCCATCGGGTCTGGATTGGCCTTGCACTTACTCCACAGGCAGGTGTGGCGCTCGGTATGGCACTTGTGGCGGGGGGGCAGTTCCCTGATATCAGTGAAACAATCATGGCCATAACTATTGGAACGACTGTTGTATTCGAACTGGCCGGACCTGCTCTGACGCAGCTGGCACTCAGGAAGGTTGGAGAAGCTGGGTAGCGGACAGCTCGTGAATCCTCAATGAAATGCCAGGGACCGCCTCATCTGCAGGCCATCAAGTTTTGAGCTGTTGATAGCATGGCCGGCATCGCAACAGCCCTCGACCCAGACGGGCCGGATGCCAGTCAACGCAGATAGGGACGATCAGGTCGCAATCCATGTCTGAAGCCCCGTGCGAACGAGCCCAACGTAACCTGCCCTTTGGCCCCAATCTTTAGCGCAGTATGTGAACCGAACACTTTGCGTGGCGCACAACACGAGACGCAGTTGAACCAAGCAGGTAGTCTTCAAATCCTGGCTTGTGGCCTGCCAGAACGATGCAGTCAGCGCCTATACTTTCTGCCTGCTCCAAAATTGTTCGGCTGGGATGTCCCAAAGTGACGACCACTGACGCGTCTTTCGCCAGTCTCTGGCCGATCTCCGTGAGTTTGACTTCGGCTTCAGCCACGGTGTTTTTCAACATGTCCTTTGGAAGCTGGGCTGAAACGTAACCCGGCATTTCTTCGACGACATGGAGTAATGTAACTTTTCCATCTTGCTTCAACAGCTTATACGCGATTTCCAGCGCACGCTCTGCGCTCGGGTCATGATCGAAGACGATGGGAACGAGAGTGTTTTTGTACATGATTGGATCCGGATTAGAGTTCGTTGCAGAAACGATAAAGCGGGCGATCCGGAGCGCATTGACAGATATCAAACGGCCTGAAGTTGTCCTACAGGCTCTGGCTGCAGTGACGCGGCCGACGATTCACAGTTGAATCGGTGACCGATCGCTGCCGAGCTGGAATCATTGATTGTGTTCAGGGCGTGGGAGAGCGACTGAATACAACCAGGCAGCAATCCTGCGAGTGCCGCAGTAATAAATCTTTAGGGGGCTCTGACTTTAGGCGAACTCTGGTCGGCTATTCGAACTCACTTTGGTTCCAGTGACCGGATATAGGCCAGCAGATGATCGACGTTTTCCGGCATCAGGACATACACAATCTGGGGCATGTTGGAATGGAGCGGCGGGATCATGATGCGGCTGTAAACCTGCTCATCCGAACGGTATGCAGCGATGGCCGCAAAACTGGGGGGATGTTGCTTAAAGGCGCCACCAGGTTCGACATTGTGGCAGCGGATACACCATTCACGGGCAAGCACTTCCCCCTCGGCGGCTTTGCCTTCTGCGTGACTGATTGTCGTCATCGAAACAAGAATAAGTGCTGAAAGTTTGAAAAGACGAATGGCCGACATGATTCTATCTCCTTGTTACGGCGAGTCTCCTTCGGGATCTCCCGATCCGCGTTTATGTTCAGTTACGTTTCATCTGGATTTGTCCCGGAGCCCGGATTGGCCCCAAATGAGGTTAGTTCGCTGAGAAGATCGCATCAGCATTTAACCGGCCCGCAGGACAAAATTGTAAACTCTGAATTGTCTCCGGTACGGGAAGCATCGAACTGACGCCCGTCAGCGCATTGGACCCGAGCCTCGTAGACCTTGCTCCCGCCCAGTTCGTATTCCTGAACATTCAGGAAATGGCTCGCTTCACATGCTTCTTGCCGGGAGATCTGGATCTTTAAGGTCTCAAGCCAGATCGGATCGCCTGGTTTAGCCATAGCGGTCCCCGTCCAGGTCAGACCCGCAACGATGACCGAAAGGGCGATTTGCAAACTGATGGAATAACTTAACACTCACTTCATTCCTGATCCTGCAAGCGTGCTCATATCAAATATCCAGCACCAAACGGGTTTGGGATTGCGATAGATCAAATTTCAAACTCAACCGACGGCGCAGTTGACCGGCTCTCTCTACCTTTCGAACTCCAGGCCTTTGATTTATCGCCTCTTCAGAAATGGCAGTTCCGCTGCGAGCCCCTTTGTCGGTGGTTGTGTCTTACGGCGCGGCCTGCCAGCAGGTTACCGGATCACACCTTGCTCAATGCCATCACCCTGTCTTGAAGATCGACGCCACCCTGGTGGGTGGCGCGTCACTACTTGTTCGAAATTGAGGGGTCGGTTTCCCCCCTATAGACTCCACCATGGTCTGGTCCGCGGCGCAGCCTCACCCTTGGCCTGCTGTTCCCAGGGGGACGAACGCGTCCGGGTCGGCGCGTACGTGGCCTTACCCGGCTTCGGTCCCTGCGATATCTTCGTGGATTGTATGTCCGGTTCGGTCGACGATAGCGGGGACGGCTCGTTCTTGGCCGACGGTAACGGGGACCATAAATCCTCGGCCGGTAGATTGTCCTCGGCCGCCGATAAATGGGCGGAAATATGATCGGTCCATCGTAATAGGGATCGTCATAATACGGATCGTAGAGTGGCGGGTACACACGACGCGGTCTGTATCGGCGTTGACCCGCGATGTATCGCCTCGAAATCCAGCCACGAAGTGACCTCCAGCGGACGTTACACCACCTGCTGCGGCATGAGAGGACGGAAACGCGGCCTCCGCGGGGCACCACTGCCTTGACTCGATAGCGCACGCCCGGTCCGGAGCGCAGGTTTACGTCTGCGGTTGTGTATCCGCTTGATGCGGCCTGCGCTGTGGGCGGGCCGACCACGGAAAGTGCGAGGAAGCAAACCAGTAAAGTTAGAAACCTCATGGGTGTCTCCTGTTTGAGGTGTTTTGTGAAGATCATGCCCGGAAGAGGGGCAGTCCAATTGAGCCATATCAATGGCTTTCATCTGAAATGAGACTGCCCGAAACTCTGCGACACCACACCCCGCGCCGGACCTGAAATTGATCTGCATCAAGGCTTACAACAATCGAATGAAGCTAGCATCGTTACAACGCTGGTTTGAGGAGCACGCTCCACCGAGCATTGACGGAGTGTTTCTCACACCGGTTGGCACATAGGGCCGTGGTTAGCCTGATTTGTTGAGGCCTTCCTGGCTGAACGCAGCTTCGTGGGATTGGATGAATGGAAAAAGTCCGGCTGATTTGTTTTGCAATGGCGCTTTCGACAGCGGCATCAACCGTGTTCGCACAAGAACGCGGAAGTGAGGCTGATGGATATCTGCTGGCACAGGAGGTCTGTGCAGAGTGCCATTCGATTGAATCCGGAATGAAGTTTTCGCCCAATTTTCTGGCGCCGACATTTCAGGACATTGCCGATACGCCCGGCATGAGCGGCCTGGCTCTGTCAGTTTGGTCGATAACACCTCACAAAACGATGCCCAATTTTGCGTTCAGCCAGGAAGAGCGCGCAGACATAATTGCTTACATTCTCAGTATGAAGTCGAAATGACTTTTGCGAGAGTGAAAATCAGAACGATTAGGTGATGCAATGTGTGCCAAGCAGCTGACTTCGAGACAATCACCTGGTGACGGGGCCGGCAATTGTGAATCAAGCGCCACTGAGTATGAGGAGATTCACGCGCAGCGAATGGCGCTCATTCGCTCCTACAACATCTGGTACGCTGTTGGTGCCGGTGTTGCGTTCAGCTCCTTTTGGCTGATGCTCTATTTCAGCCTCACAATCGCGAGCATTCCTGTCATGGTTGCTGGTGCAGTGGTTGGCTCGGCGATAATGTGGTTTGCCTACCGCGCCGTTCTCAGTGTTGATTGCGAAGTTGTCGGCCTTTATCCCCGCATCGTCTATCTGGAGATTGTGCTTGGTTACGACTTCTACAGAGACTATCTGCGACGAAGACCGCGCGGCAACAGCGAGCGGTCATTTGTTGAGAAATGCGAGCAGATCGAAACGGAACAGCCAGAGCTGTTGTGGGATCAGATCTACAGCAACTTCAATCTGAAGGACTTTCCAGGAGTCCGGCGAGTATCCGCTCATTTTCGATATGCATGTTATCTCTCGATTGCCCTCTTCTGGCTGATCATTGGGCTCGTTCTGGTGCCTCAATACTTTCCCTGGTCCAGATGAAGGGACCCGGTGAGAATGACCAGTTATGAACACGCGACCGCTGCTCCACAGAACCGCATGCGGCATCCTGATGTCGGTTCTGGCGGTCGTTTCGGCACCGGCATTGAGTCAGTCAAATCCGGCGGTTCCCGAAACCCGCCGGGCCACTTCACTTTCGCTCGCGCCTGTTGTTGAACGCGGGTCCCCTGCTGTCGTTAATATCTACACGCGTAAAGTTCTGAGGAACCGATCGCCCCTTGGTCAGATTGAGGGCTCGGCATTTTGGCGTCTCTTCAGAGACTCTTTGCTTTTCGGATACGGCCGCGACCGGATCGAAAAGTCACTGGGTTCGGGAGTCTTAGTCCGGCCGGACGGAATGGTTGTAACAAACCATCATGTGATTCAGTCAGCTGGTGGCATTCTTGTCGCCATGACCGATGGCACGACTTATCCGGCGTCTGTGATATTGTCAGACAAAAAGACGGATATCGCTGTTTTGCGGATCCCTTTGCGCGGCAGGCGGGTTCCCCACATAGAACTCGGAGATTCTGACAAGCTGCGCACAGGAGACGTGGTTGTCGCCATCGGTAATCCTTTTGGCTTGGGCCAGACTATTACCAGCGGTATCGTTTCTGCATTAGCGCGTTCTGCAATCGGAATCAGCGACTTCCGGTTTTTCGTTCAAACGGATGCTGCAATAAACCCCGGTAACTCCGGGGGCGCTCTTATTTCCACTGATGGAAAACTGGTTGGGATCAATACGGCGATTTTCACGCAAAGTGGTGGCTCTCAAGGCCTTGGGTTTGCGGTGCCAAGCAATATGGTGCGAACGATCATCCGAAGCGCCGTGCAGAACCGCCCCCTTGTAAGGCCCTGGATTGGTGTGTCCGGAAGGCCGGCTCCCGCAAGACTTGCATTCGCACTGGGACTGACACCCTCCAGGACCACGATGATCACCAACGTTTTTCCCGATGGACCGGCTGCGAAAGCCGGGCTCGTACCAGGTGATATCGTGCTTTCATTGAATGGGTTCCCGATCACCAGCTTCGATGGGCTGCGCTACCGCGTGGCCACCCAATCCCCCGGTGCTCCAGCGCAGGTCAGGGCACTGCGCAACGGCAGACTCCTCGAATTTGAAGTCATGCCGGTCGCTCCGCCAACCGATCCTCCGCCGGAGAAGTCGTGGCTGCCCGGTATCAGCGCGTTTCGAGGCGCCAGGGTTGCGAGCCTCTCCCCTGCCCTAGCGGAAGAACTGGGTCTGGACAGTGCAATTTCAGGTGTTGTTGTTCTGGATGTGAGAGCCGGATCGTCGTCGGCGCGTCTTGGGCTGCAGGCGGGCGATATCGTCCGATCCATTGGTTCGAGAAAGATTCGTACGGTCGCAGAATTGGCATCGTTGAAGCTACCACTGTTCTCCCCATGGAGTTTACGGGTTTCCCGTTCCGGAAGGGATTTTCTGATCCGGCGAAGATTGGGGGCTGGACCGTTTTCTCTGCGTCGTGTGGATAGCTCATTGAACAAAGTAAAGTGAAACAAGCATCCCGACATAAACTGACATGACCAACCAGGAATCCAAACCGGCACCGAACCAACTCGGCGTTCTTCGGATGAGAATTCCAGCCACGTAGATTGCGGTCACCATTATCCCGACCGCGATGCTGAACTGGGCGACTGAATCGGCTTGCGACAGAATTGGGCCATCGCGATAGGCCATGTCAGCGGGCAGGATCAACGCCAGCATGATCAGGTTGCTGCCGAACACGTTGGATATTGCCATTGTGTAGGCGCCAATACGTGCCGCAGCCAGAGTCGTGCTGAGCTCCGGTAAGGAGGTTGCTGCAGCAAGCAGGGATATGCCGATGAAAGACGAACCAAGCGCACTTGCTTCTGCGATTGCATCTGCAGTCATTGCCAGCGCAACTCCTGCAACCAGGATGATCAGACTGGCAGCTGCCGACTGGACGATCAGAGATCGTGTCGATGTCTTATCCAGATGGTTGTCACGCAGCAGCAAGCCAACCTCCTGTTCGCTCTCTTCCGGCAGATCAATCGGTGCCCAGCTTGCCTTTCCGTCAAACTTGCGCAACATCGCAATCACAATCGGGTAGGCTGCGGAGAGGCAGATCGCACCAAGGCCAATGTTCAGGACCAGTGCGAAATCTCCAAGAAACGTGATGGAGAAAAGCAGCGCCAACAAAACGATCAGCAGAACCGCGAGAAGGGCATGGTTGGGTTTGCGCGGCCATGATGTCAGCGCATTCCGCACGACGAAAAAATCTACGACAGCCAATATGGCGGTGTTCATCGTTATGCCACCAAACAGGTTGCCAAGAACAAGCGCGGCGTTTCCTGCCTGCGCGGCCGTTAGGGTCGTTACGATTTCAGGCAGCTCAGTGACGGTTGCGAGGAAAATCAGCCCTATGAACTCGCGAGACAGGCTCAGCCGTTCTGACAATTCGTCGCCAAAAATGGCGAGCCGCGTACCTGCAAGCCAAACAAAAACTGCCGAAATGACGAAAATTGCGGCCAGTTGAGCGAGAGGGAATTCATTGAGGCTCATGGTCTACCGTTCAGATAGGTTCCGGAAACGAGTGACGTGCAGCCCGCCATTTGCCACCGCATCACCATCAGCCTGCCGTCAAACCAGCCAGCAGCAGCGCCGCGCAGGCCAATATTCCGCCATAAGGCACCCATATGGGTACGACAAAGGTTCCCTCCGGAGCCGGGGTGCCTTGCTTCTTTATTCTGATGAGTGCAGCGCAAACCAGGATGAATATGGCCAGCGTTATCGCTGACGTCCATTCGGCGAGCCTGGTAATTGGAAATGCCAATGCAAGACCAAGAACCAGTCCAACCGAAAGCCCGGTAGCAATAAGGGGCGTGTGCGTGGAGGGATTTATTCGGGCGAGGACACCAGGCAAAGAGCCTCGGTTCGCCAGGCCATAGAGCACCCTGGAGGACATAATGAGCTGAACAATGATCCCGTTTACGGTCGCGACAATCGCAATCAGAGTGATGATCAATGGCGAAAACGCCGTGGTTTGGGAGAACACGATCGTCAGAGGTGCCTTGTGCCCTGCAATATCTGCAACAGGGACGGCTGCGAGTGCGGCTAGAATTACTGCAACGTAGATCGCCACGCTCAGGAACAACGTTATGAAAATACCGCGAGACAATGTCTTTTGCGGATTGACGGTCTCCTCCGCAATGGAATCTATGTCCTCAAACCCGATAAAGGCGAAAAATGCGAGCAAACTGGAAGCGGCAATCCCGTTCCACAACAGAGGCGACATCGAAGTTGGAACCGCTTCGACGGCCTGGGCGGCCAGATCATTGCCGGCCCATATGGATCCGATGACAATCGACAACAGGCCACCAACTTCAATGAGTGTCAGCAGTCCGGCCATTAAAATTGAGTTTCGAATTTCAACACCCGCGATGAGACCCGTCGCCGCAATTACCCCCACCAGCAGGAAAGTGGTGGACCAATCGAGAAGTTGAGAAAGGTATCCGACCGCTCCGTGTGCGATGGCTGCCGATGAGATCAGACCGACGGCCGCGACAGCGAGTCCGACAAGCAAAAACAACTTGGGAGACTTGAACCCGGTTCCAACAAAATGAGCCTCAGCCGCTGCATAGGGCATTCGCCCAGTCAACTCGGCAAATGCCGCGGCTGGCAGCAGCATAACCAGACCGGCAATAAGAAATGAGACCGGCGCATATTGGCCGGAACGCGTGATGACTTCACCGACCAGAACATAAATCCCGGCACCAACAGTGACGCCCAGGCCGTACAACACAACATAGGGCAGCGTGAGCGTGCGTTTCAGCCTGGCAGGCTGAGAGGTCTTGAGTACAGACGTGTTTGACATGTTCTGAAATCCATTTCAGCAGCAACCACATTCAGTGGTGTTATGCTCGCATTGTGGTTGATGCCTACGTTCCGGGGCTTGAGGTAGATCAACCATCCCCACAGCCAAAAAAGACAGCAGTTGATCTGGATCACTTCCAACATGCCGAAGCGCTGTTGGATGACAGTGACGCTCTATCAAACTTGCAGATCTATCGGGGCCCACACATTGAGCAGAGTCTTAGAAAATCAGTCCGCAGCAGGAGACTTGACAGGAGTCGCTCACTCCCTTGCAGATCAACGTTCAGTATTTGACTTCCTGTCCTCGACTGAAGCCTACGGAGCTGACACGAACAGAGTCGACGTGGTTACCACGCATGGAGCGGTGATCTTTCTTGGATGTCGGGATGTCTACAAAGTCAAACAGGCTGTCAGGTACGACTATATGGACTTTTCGTCGCTTCAACGTCGCGAGGCTGTGTGCAAGCGAGAGGTCCAGATCAACAAGCCATTTGCTCCTTCCGTTTACCGCAAAGCGGTTGCCATTACGCGCGATGAGCAGGGCCAATTCGCCATAGATGGTGAAGGCGAGATTGTCGAATGGGCGATTCACATGAATCGGTTCCCCGAAGAAGATGTTCTCGAGCGGATCGCTGAGCGAAATGAATTTGACGCCCGTCTTGCCGCTCTGCTCGGCAAACAGGTCGCTGACTATCATCGCGGATTGATGGCGGAGAACACGCACGATGGGGGACTGCGAATCAAAGAAATCATCAACGAGCTAAATGACGCATTTGAAGATCGCGATTTGCGTGTGCCTTGCGATCTTGCAGTGGAGTTTAGGGCCGCGACGAAGGCTGCATTCGAACCGGCGCTGGATCATCTGGACGAGCGCGCCACAAGAGGATTGGTGCGGCGATGCCATGGTGATTTGCACCTGCGCAACATTGTACTGATCGATGGGACCCCAACCCCTTTCGATGCACTGGAGTTTGACGAAAGGCTGGCAACGACCGACGTTCTCTACGATCTCGCTTTTCTGCTCATGGATATGTTGCACCGAGGACTGAACCATCAGGCCAACATTGTTTTCAACCGCTATGTGCATTTTTCATGGGAACTGACGCGAGACCATGGATTCCTCATCCTGCCGCTGTTTCTCGCGATCCGGGCTGCGATCCGGGCTATGGTGCGTGCTCAAACCGCTTTGCGCAGTCCCGCGGAAGCTGCGGCCTTGCGGCATGATTGCGAGAAATATCTTCTCGAAAGTGTCGCGTTTTTTCGCCCGACAGAACCGAAATTGATTGCGGTTGGTGGATTATCCGGTTCTGGAAAGTCCAGCCTCTGTGAAAGTCTGGCTCCCGATGTGGGGAAATTGCCGGGAGCACTGTTGCTGCGATCTGATCTTGAGCGCAAGAAAATGCTTGCTGCTCACGAGTTCCAGCGCCTGCCGGTCGAAGCGTATGACGAAGCCACAAATCGGCGCGTTTACAAACGCTTGTTTGAGAGGGCGCGGATTGCACTGGAACAAGGGCAATCTGTCATACTTGATGCGGTTTTTTCCGATAGAAAGAACCGCTTGAGGGCGGCGGAAATTGCCGGCGAGCTGGACATCGGTTTCTGCGGACTGTGGCTGGACGCATCTGCCGATGTGCTGATCGAGCGGGTTGAGGGGCGTCGCAATGATGCGTCCGACGCCAATGCGGCAGTGGTCAAAAAACAGCTTGAATCCCAAAGGCAGCACGGAGAAACGACGAGCGGCGGGTGGCGATCAGTCGACGCGTCAGGCTCGGTTGAAGAAACCCGCAGAAATGCCGAGTCGAAACTCGGGCCTGCCTTTCTTGATTATTGTGACAACTCGCTTTCACCTCGAGGTGCCCCATGAGCGCGATGATGCAGGCTTGTCTTAGCGGAAAGGTTCAAGGCCAGGGAGCACCAGGAGCTCATTTGTGTGCTCCTCAACATTCGAACCGTGATGAAACTGCGCTTGCCGCAAGGCTTCACGATTGAGACCGCCGCGCCGGCAAGCGGTTATTCGGTAAAGGGTGGCGCCGATGAAAAGACTGAGAAGATGGTTCGATGCAACGGTGGTCGATCTTTATAGCTCTCTTCGCTGGTCTTTTTTGCCCACCTTGATGATCTATCTTGCGGCCGGAATGTCCGGGCTCACTGCCATTGTCGGCGCCTTTTTCGTTAAAGATTACCTTGGGCTCTCAGCGTCGTTCCTGGCCGGACTTGCGTTCTGGGTGGGCCTGCCATGGGTTTTGAAGATGCCTCTGGGGCATTTGGTTGACCTGATCTGGCGATGGAAATCCTATCTTGTGATTCTCGGCGCCGCCCTGATCACATCGAGTCTTCTCTTAATGTACTGGCTGATCCGTTTTCCTGAGGCAGCCGCGGATATCATGGCGATTGAATCCTGGTATGTGCTCACGGTTATTCTGGCGCCCTGCGGTTATGTAATTCAGGACACCGTTGCAGATGCGATGTCTGTGGAAGCTGTTCCGAGGTCTGACGCATCCGGGGCAGCAATCAGCGATGACGCATCGAAAGCACTTCACACCACCATGCAAACCATGGGGCGCATTGCGCTCATCAGTGGCCTGGTGATGGTCGCGTTGCTCAACATTTACATGTTCGAAGGTGTAGAAACCATGAGCGCCGCTGCTAAGGCAGATGTCTAC
Source organism: uncultured Rhizobiaceae group bacterium (assembly GCA_938044775.1). Classification (GTDB taxonomy): domain Bacteria; phylum Pseudomonadota; class Alphaproteobacteria; order Rhizobiales; family Rhizobiaceae; genus Pseudahrensia. The sequence goes on along the minus strand of CALIOE010000002.1, from coordinate 9,560 downwards.
GCACAACTCTATCTTATGGCGCTGATCATTCCGACCCTGTCAATCAGTGGCGTTGTTTTGGCTGCTGTGATGAAAAGCAGAAAACGCCTTGAATTGATGGAACGGGGTCAAAGCGGCGAAGAGATTGCCAATCTGGTCGATCATCCTTCCGGGTCGACAGAAGCCAACCACAGATATTTTGTGGGCGGCTTGGCATTCGCCGTAATGGCAATTGTTCTGGGTGTTTCGGACCTGCCTCTGGCCAAGGAGATTGTTTTTGTCAGCTCCATGGCAATAGTTGTCTGGCTGATTGTTCAACTGGTTGAGGAACTTGAACCGGACAAAGCACGGGCCTTGTTTGGTACCGCAATCATCATTTTTGTGTTTCGTGCTGTTCCCCTTCCCGGCCCGGGCCTGACCTGGTTTGAGATTGATGTACTCGGCTTTGATCAACAGTTTTTGTCTGTTCTGACCTTGATCGTTTCCGTGCTCACTCTGGTTGGGATGCTGTTGCTACGCCCGCTCATAGCAACCAGATCCATTGCCTATATCGTGTTGCTTCTGTCAATTGCCGCTGCGGTCCTGGCATTGCCAAATATTGGACTTTACTACGGTCTCCATCATTGGACGTCATCGGTAACCGGAGGTGTTGTGGACGCACGATTCATTGCGCTGATTGATGCTGCTGTTGAATCTCCTTTGGGTCAGATTGCTATGATCCCGATGTTGGCCTGGATTGCAAAAAATGCACCCGACAAACTCAAGGCCACTTTTTTTGCTGTCATGGCGTCGTTTACCAATCTTGCTCTTTCGGCGAGTGGCCTGCTGACAAAATATCTCAACGACTATTTCCTTGTAACCCGGGAGATACGCAATCGCGAGACGGGTATTGTGGAGGTGGCTGCTGACTACAGTTCGCTTGGCTGGCTCCTGGTGATTGTCGCAATTGTTGCTCTTTTGGCGCCGCTTATCGCCATACTCATCGTGCAGAATTCTCCGCTGCGCAGCTCGGAATGAATATTGCCGGGCACGTTGAAAGCTGACGCCATCTGACTATCTGACAATTGATGTCGGCCAGGTTTCGTCGCTTCGTGACAGCATTTTTTGCCATCCGAACGTCAGTGTCAGCTTCTTCGAAGGTCCGTGCTTGAGTCCGCGCCATAACTTTCCGCTGTTCGAGGGCGGCAAGCTGGATGCTCTTGCCCGCAGCGGGTTCATTTCTCATACTTGTCCGGTTGGGAGAGCGTGATTTTTTGAGATGCTACTTTTTCGTGCCATCATCGTCGCTGTTGTTCTCGCCGGATCGCTGGTTGCGCATGCCGATACGGCACAGCGTACGTTTGTCTTGCGCGAAAAAGCAGTCGCCAGCTTTCTCAGCGGCGCTTTTTCTTTCAAGCTGGTAAGAATTGATGGCTATTCAGTTGTCGTCAGGATAACCGGCAAGAATCGCAAATTGAAGGTCGATCAGTCATTTTCGCCGTCGGGGACGAATTGCAAATTCGTTTTCAAGGAGATTGCGACTGAAACCCGCATCGCGCGTTTCTCGACAAATTGTTCATGACGCCTGGCAACCGGAATCACTCTGGATTGCTGGTCTCCGTTGGGTCGCGTCTGTCGAGAAGCATATCACAGGAGCCATTGTCGGGATCATGAATGCCGTTCCAGATATTGTTCGGGTGGCAAGTGACGCCAAATCTCTGCTGGATTGTTGAAGAGAACCGAACGCTGCTCAAATATCGCGCCCATTTTTCGGGCAACCTGTTTGGATCCATCATTGTGTTCATCAATCATGCTGATGGCAGTTGTCCAGCCGAGTTTCTGGTATGCGAACTTCAGACCAGCGATTGCCGCCTCAGTAGCAAAACCCTGCCCCTGAGCATCTCGAACCAGTGCATAGCCGATTTCCGGCTCTGGCCACCCTTCGGGGAACCAGGGTCCGGCGAACCCAATCGTTGTTCCGGTATCCTTGGTTTCAAGGGCGAATTGTGTGAAACCACGTAGATTCCAATGTCCCATGATCATCGCCATGTGACGCCACGATTGCCAGCGTGTCTTGGTTCCACCGATATACTTTGCGCTCTCTTCGTCGGAGAAGACTGCGTGCACACACTCAATATCCTCCGGTTTCCAGCCGCGAAGAACCAACCTTTCGGTTTCAAGAGTGGGCATTGGAAGCGCAGTGAAGGTCACTTATCGTCGTGTTCTCGAAATTGTCTTCCGGGCAATCTTAACACGACGATCGGCTAATGTCTGTTCTGTTGGCTTGCCGCCGCGCTTGCTTCTTCGGGAAGGATGGACGTGTGTCACAACCGGAACAAACTCCAGACTGCGATTGTTCCTGCAACCCAGGCCAGCAGCAGGCCGCCCCACAATACGATGGCATAGCGGCGCTTGGTTGCCGGAGTGCTGTCGACGCCGTTTGCGAGATCGCGGAACAGCAGGATTGATGGCAGCAGACCGAGGGGCATTGCAAGCGCTCCGGCTGTAATGAAAAACAGAGCTTTCAGTAATAGTAGAAGCATGACCGTATTACGCCCCTGGACATTGGGCGCAGCCGTTTTGAAAATTGGTCCGGGCTACGCAAAACAAATGCCCGACACCAGTGAGCATGGCATCCAAGCCTTAACAAAAAGGGCACCCTGCTTTCGCAAAGTGCCCCTTGGTTGTTCTATTCTGTCGCCGTTTACTGCGGCAGTTTGTCATCAACGCCCTTCACGTAGAAATTCATGCCGAGAAGCGTGCCAATATCGGCCTTCTCACCTTTCTTGAGCCATTCGGAACCATCTTGCTTGGTTACGGGCCCGGTAAAGGGTTCGAATTCGCCTGATTTGATCTTGGCTTCGGTATCGGCAGCCATTTTGGCCACGTCATCGGGCATGTTGGTGTAAGGCGCCATGACCACGTTGCCGTCGGCCATGCCATGCCAGACGTCAACCTGCTCCCAGGTTCCGTCCATTACAGCCTTCACACGCTTGACGTAGTATGGTGCCCAGTCATCGATAATCGATGTGAGTTGTGTTTCGGGGCCGAACTTAATCATGTCGGATGCCTGGCCAAACGCTTTGATGCCCCGTTCTGACGCAACCTGCATGGCGGCAGTGGAATCTGTGTGCTGGGTGATGATGTCAACGCCCTGATCGATGAGGGCTTTGGCCGCGTCAGCTTCTTTGGGCGGATCAAACCAGGTGGACACCCAAACGACCTTGAGCTTGAAATCCGGGTTCACTGATTGTGCACCAAGGATAAAAGCGTTGATGCCGCGGACCACTTCCGGAATTGGAAAGGATGCGATGTAGCCGGCGACACCCGTCTTCGACATTTTCGCGGCAATCTGGCCCTGGACATAACGGCCCTGGTAAAACTTGGACGAGTAGGTCGATACGTTGGGACTCTCGCGCTTGAAGCCCGTGGCATGCTCAAATTTTACGTCGGGGAACTTTTTCGCCGCCTTATTGGTGGGGTCCATGTAGTTGAATGACGTGGTGAATATGATGTTGCAGCCATTGCGGGCAAAGGCTTCGATCGGACGCTGGGCTTCGGCACTTTCGGGCACGTTTTCCAGGAATGCCGTCTCGACCTTATCGCCAAAGGCGGCCTCAACCGCCTTGCGGCCCTCGTCGTGCTGGTAGGTCCAGCCAAAGTCACCTGTTGGGCCGATATAGATGAAACAGGCCTTGGTCTTGGCGTGGCCATCGGCCATGGCCTGACCGGCGAACAGGACAGCCGCCGAGGCTGCCAGTGCAAACAGTGTCTTTTTCATGAGTTCTTATATCCCCTGTATTGAATTGTCGGTTGGTTGTTACTGAAGGCTAATGGTCCGGCACAAAGGGTTTCCCCAGGGATGCCGGGGTATTGATGATTGTGGCCCGCCGGTTCCGCGCTATCAAGACAAGCACAACAATCGTTGCGATGTAAGGGAGCGAGGTGAGAAATTGTGCCGGAATGGCAATGCCGGTTGCCTGCGCATGGAACTGGGCGATGGTCACCGCACCAAACAGGTAGGCGCCAACGAGGAGCCGCGCCGGGCGCCATGAGGCAAAGACGACAAGAGCAAGAGCAATCCACCCCCTGCCCGCGGTCATGCCTTCCACCCATTGCGGAACATAGACCAGCGACAGATACGCCCCGGCAAGTCCCGAGCAGGCCCCGCCAAACAGCACGGCAAGATAGCGGATGCGGATCACATTGATACCAAGTGCATGGGCCGACGTGTGGCTGTCACCCACAGACCGCAGCATCAGACCGGCCCGTGTGCGGAACAGAAACCAGGAGACACCGAAAACCAGTGCAATGGAGAGATAAAAAATCAGATCCTGACCAAACAGCAATTTTCCAAACACCGGAATATCGGACAGGAGCGGAATTTCGAGCGCCTGCATCTTGATGCCGGGCTGACCAACAAATCCCTCGCCGATCATCCCGGAAAGCCCAAGGCCAAGTATTGTCAGCGCCAGGCCGGTCGCAACCTGATTGGCAACCAGGGTGAGCGTGAGAAAGGCAAAGAGCAGCGAGAAAAATGCGCCCGCCGCAACTGCTGCCAATGCACCCAGGTAAGGATTGCCCGTGACCTGGGCAACGGAAAATCCAGTCACGGCGCCAATGATCATCATTCCCTCGACACCGAGATTGAGCACGCCGGAGCGTTCGACCACCAGCTCGCCGGTTGCGGCGAGCAACAAGGGCGTCGACGCGGCGCAGACGGAAATGATTATGCTGACCCAAACTTCCATCACGCATTGACCTTGTTCGGAGTCGGTATGAACCGCACCCGGTAGTGAATGAACGTGTCGCAGGCCAGAACGAAGAACAGCAGCATGCCCTGGAATACCCTTGTGGCGCGATCAGATATGCCGAGCATAATCTGGGCGCTCTCGCCGCCGATATAGGACAGGGCCAGGATAAAGCCCGCGGCGATGATACCGAGCGGGTTCAGCCGGCCGAGGAATGCGACAATGATGGCTGAAAAGCCGTAGCCGAGTGATAGTTTGTCATCGAGTTTTTCCACCGAGCCGGAGACCTCGGCAATGCCTGCGAGACCAGCAAGGGCGCCCGAGAGGCAGAACGCAAAGACAGTCATCTGCCGCGCGCTGAACCCGGCAAAGCGCCCTGCCCGTGGACTTTGCCCAAGCACGGTGACTTCAAATCCTTTCAGTGTTTTCGACAACATGAACCACATCAGAACAGCAGCCAGAATGGCAAATACGGCGCCATAATGAGCATCACCGCCAGCCATCAAATCCGGCAGTACTGCACTTTCATTGAACGATTTCGTACCCGGAAATCCCATGCCCTGCGGATTGCGCCATGGCACACGCACCAGCCAGTCCACCAGTTGCTGGGCCACATAAACCAGCATCAGGCTGGTGAGAATTTCGTTGGTGCCAAAACGGCTTTTCAAAATGGCCGGGATATAGCCATAGAGCGCGCCACCGATCATGCCCATCAACATCATCATCGGGAGCAACAGGGGCGATTGCCAGTCATTGAAGTAGATCGGGATCATGGCGCCAACCATGCCGCCGAATAGATACTGGCCTTCCGCACCAATGTTCCAGTTACCGGACCGGAAACAAACTGCAAGCCCGACCGCGATCAGGATCAGCGGTGTTGCCTTTAAGATGATCTGGTCGCGCGCCCATGGGTCAAACAGTGGTTCGACGAAATATGTGTAGAGTGCAGTTGCCGGGTTTTTTCCGAGCAGGGTAAACATGATTGCACCGGCAACCAGGGTCAGCCCGAGTGCGATAAACGGAGACAGGTAAGCCAGAGCTTTTGAAGACTGGGGACGCTTCTGCAGTTCAAGCCGCATCGGATTGTCCTCCGGCCATCAACAACCCAACATCTTCGCGACTGGTCTCACCCACCAGAACCGGGGGCGACAATCGACCATCGGCCATGACGGCGATCGATGTTGACGCCTCAAAAATTTCGTCGAGATCCTGACTGATCATCAACACAGCGGAGCCGTTGGCGGCCAAATCGATCAGTGCCTGACGAATATGCGCCGCGGCGCCGGCATCGACTCCCCATGTCGGTTGATTGACCACCAGCAATTTCGGTGTCCTGTCGAGTTCACGGCCGACAATGAATTTCTGCAGGTTCCCGCCTGACAGTGCGGCGGCCGGTGGATTCTCTGCTGACTTGCGTACATCCATAACCTCCACCACCCGCTTGGTGGCGGCGTTGACCACGTTCCGTGCAATGACGCGAAGCGGTTGCGATTTCTGAAATTCATCGGCGTCCGATGCATGGCGTGCCAGAAACATATTGTCGGTCAAAACCATTTGCGGCACGGCACCGTGACCAAGCCGTTCCTCGGGGATGAATGCCGCCGCCCGTTTGCGCCGTTGGGAAATTCCCTCGTGTCCGATCGGGACGCCTTCGAGGACAACACTTTCGGCATCTTCCTGCATATCTTCGCCCGATACCGCAGCAAAGAACTCGCCCTGGCCGTTGCCCGCAATTCCCGCAATTCCGATAATTTCTCCTGCGTGTACATCGAGTGAGATGTCGCGAAGGGCCACCGCAAACGGGTTCGCCGCATCCATCGACAAGTTGCGGATGCTCAACACAATATCCCCGCGATCTTTGGGTGGCTGAACAACAAGGTTGGCAATACTGGCACCCACCATTTTGGTCGCCAGTGTGGACGCTGTTTCCTCACGCGGATCGCAGGCGTCCACGACCTTGCCGTGTCGCATGATCGTTGCCCGCGAACACAGCTGTTTCACTTCATTGAGACGGTGACTGATATACAGGATCGATCGGCCCTCATCGCGCAGGCGCAGCAGGGTTTCGAACAGGGTATCGGCTTCCTGCGGTGTCAGCACCGATGTTGGTTCATCAAGAATAATGAGCTTCGGATCCTGCATCAGGCAACGGATTATCTCCACCCTCTGGCGCTGCCCGACTGAGAGGTCTCCCACGATGGCCGATGGATCAAGTGGCAGGCCATATTGGATGGACAGATCACCAGCCTGCTGTTCGATGTGTCGCTGAGGAACATCGCTGTCGAATGACAGCGCAATATTTTCGGTTACTGTCAGCGCTTCAAAGAGCGAAAAATGCTGAAAAACCATGCCGATACCAAGAGCTCTTGCCTCAGACGGCGAGCGAAGCGTAACGGGAGTGCCGTTCCATAGCACTGTGCCTTCGGTAGGCTGCAGCGATCCGAACAGGATTTTCACCAGTGTGGATTTCCCGGCACCATTCTCGCCAAGGAGCGCGTGGATCTCGCCTTCCCGGATGACAAGATCAACGCCGTCATTTGCACGTAAGTCGCCAAAGACCTTGGTGATTCCGCGCGCTTCCAGGAGTGGCACGCTATTCTGATCAATATTCGACTTGGCGGCAGGCTTCATTCTGTCCCCGAGATGGGTGTCTCGACGGCAAACCGTAGAACCTCACCAGGCGAAACGCAAAGGTTTGGGTGTCTTGTCCACGATCAACAGCATGATATGCCACTCGGGGTTTATGGTCTCAACAGACTGCAACCTGAAGTTTTGCGACCTTCCAGGTCCTCATGCGCCTGAACGACATCGCTGAGGTCGTAGGTCTGATTGATGGCGATGTTCACGGCACCGGACGCGACGACGTTGAACAGGTCGTTGGCAGTCTCCTCGAGTGCTTCGCGGGTTGCAACATAGTTGAAGAGTGTTGGCCGGGTCGCAAAGAGCGAACCCTTTTGTGCCAGAATGGCCAGATTGATCTCCGGCAATGGACCGGAGGATTGTCCAAAGGATGCCCACATGCCAAGCGGTTTGAGACAGTCAAGGGAACCTGGAAAGGTATCTTTGCCAACGGAATCATAGACGGCATCACAGCCCTTACCTACCGTCAGTTCGGCGACCCGCTCGACGAAGTCCTCAGTGTTGTAATTGATCACATGATCGTATCCATTGGCTTTGGCCAGCTCAATTTTTTCAGCTGATCCGGCAGTGCCGATTACAGTTGCTCCCAGATGCTTCGCCCATTGGCCGGCGATCAGGCCAACTCCGCCGGCAGCAGCGTGGAACAGGATCGTCTGTCCCGGTTCCACGCGATGGGTGACGCGCAACAGGTAGCGAGCGGTCATGCCCTTCAGCATCATGGCTGCAGCCTGATCGTCCGAGACCCCTTCAGGTATTTTGACCAGTCGTTCTGCCGCGATGTTGCGCATTTCGGCATAGGCTCCCACTGGTGCAGCGGCGTAGGCGACGCGATCACCGACCGCCACATGGGTTACTCCCTCCCCGATGGCAATGACTTCGCCCGCGCCCTCCATGCCCGGTGTGAAGGGCAATTGCGGTGCGGGATAGAGCCCGGAACGAAAATAAACATCAATGAAGTTGATTCCGATGGCCGATTGGCGAATTTGGGCCTCGCCGGCTGCGGGTGCAGCCACATCACGGTCTGCCACCTTCATCACACCGGGTCCGCCGGTTTCATGAACTTCAATTTGAATTGTCATTGGGAATTTCCTTTTTCAGTTCTCCGCTCAACAACAGCGAAAGTGCTGCCAGAGGGGCCACAAGTAAGAGTGCGGTACGCAGGCCCGCAAGGTCAGCCAATGCACCCAATGCCGGCGGAGCCAGCATGAACGACGAAAACGCAAAGAGCGACATGGCAGCAACATTATCTTCGGAATCGCCCGGTCGCCGCGCCGCGGCCGTCATCGTCAACGGATAGAATATTGCCGTGCCCAGACCGGCAAAAAGCGCTGCCACAAAGGCCACGGCGACATTTGGAGAAGCGGCAAACAGTGCAATGCCAAAACAGGCGGATACTGCTGACACCTGGGCAACCCTGAGCGGTCCAAACCGCTCCAGCAGCCAGTCGCCGGACAAGCGGGTTGCTGCCATAACTGTTGAGAAGGCTGCATAGATGAGACCACTGGCGAGTCCGCCAGCCAGCAACACCTCGCGCACGAACAGCGCTGACCAGTCAATGAAGGCCCCCTCCACCACCATAATGCCAATGGGCATGATGCAGAGCATAACCATGCCTGCCGCCGGAAGTTTGAAAGCGGCGGCAGGCTTGCTCGCCTCCCGGCTCCTGGTCTCATCATCTGCCCTTGGCACACCAAACGCCAGATAGCTGCCAAACGCTGCTGTAATTGGCATGACAAACAGAAAGTGGGTCATGACGTCAACATTGAATGAGGCGATGGCACCTCCAAACAGTGCGCCGAACAGGGACCCGAGACTCCAGAAACCATGGGCCTTCGACATCAGCCGGAAACCGGATGTGCGTTCAAGACGATCAGCCGCCGTGTTCATAGCGATTTCGAGCATGCCGATGGCATTGCCTGTCAAAAACAGGAGGAACCCCAGAGCTACTCCGCTCGGCATGAGCGGCACCGCGAAAACGCCCATCGCCCAGAGCGGCATTGACCAGGCGCAAACAAGTCTCAGGCCGTATTTCTTCAGCGTGGCACCACCGAAAAGGAACGCAAAGAGAGTGCCGAACGCCAGGGTAAACAAAGCGAAACCAAGTTGCGTGGCTGAAAACCCAAAAAGGTTCTTGACGTCTGGAATCCTTGGGATCCAGTTCCCGAGCACAAAGGCCTCCAGGAAAAACATCGAAAAGACCGGCCAAACCCC
>CALIOE010000001.1 GCA_938044775.1 uncultured Rhizobiaceae group bacterium | reverse complement strand
GCCTTGTCAATGAGGTCGTCCCATGCCTGAATCCGCGCCAGTTGCTCCTCACCGTCCCTGGAATCCACCTGTCTGGCTGATCGTCACCTGTGGCTGCGTTATCGCATTGCTGAGCTTCGGGCCGCGCTCGGCCATGGGTTTTTTTCAAGCGCCTATATTGGCTGACACCGGCTGGAGCTTCACGACGTTTGGCCTCGCAATGGCGATTCAGAACCTGGCCTGGGGTATCGGGCAACCGGTCTTCGGCGCCATCGCGGATCGCTACGGCGCGTGGCGCATGCTGGCAATCGGCGGGCTCACTTATGCCGCGGGCCTGTATCTGATGGGTAATGCAGACGCGCCAATCTGGCTCCACATCGGTGGTGGTGTAATGGTCGGTCTGGGCGTCGCCGCGGGGTCTTTCGGAATAATACTGTCTGTCTTTGCCCGTCATGTGAGCCCGGAAAACCGAAGCATGGTATTCGGCATCGGAACCGCCGCAGGTTCCGCCGGCATGTTCCTCTTTGCCCCGATTTCGGTCGGTTTGATCGAGCATTTTGGTTGGTCGCATACGCTCATTGTGCTGTCAGCCATCATGCTGATTATTCCGGTGCTTGCAGCACCGCTCTACGGCAATTCAGGCAGTTCTCCGCAGGCGGCAGCACAGTTCGAGCAAACAATAGGAGAAGCGCTACGAGAAGCATTCAGTCACGGAAGCTACCTGCTTTTGATTTCCGGGTTTTTTGTTTGCGGCTTTCAGGTCGCCTTCATCACCGCGCACTTCCCCGCCTACATCAACGATATCGGCATCGATGCGGCTTATGCAGGCTACGCACTGGCTCTGATCGGCTTCTTCAACATATTCGGTTCACTGGCGTCAGGCGCTATCGGCCAGCGGTACTCGAAGCCGCTGTTCCTGTCGCTGATTTATATCGGTCGTTCCATCGCCATCACGGCGTTTCTTATTCTGCCACAAACCCCCGCCTCAGTGATTGTTTTTGCCGTTGCCATGGGTGTGTTGTGGCTCTCAACGGTGCCGCCCACCAACGCCCTGGTTGCGATCATGTTTGGAACAAGACACCTTGGCTTGCTTGGTGGCATCGTATTCCTCTCTCATCAGGTAGGATCGTTTCTTGGGGTCTACTTCGGCGGCTATCTTCGCGATATTTACGGATCGTTCGACACAGTCTGGTGGTTTGGTATGGTGCTCGGGCTGTTTGCCGCGATCGTCCATTGGCCGATACGGGAGGCTCCGGTACAGCGTGGACTGCCGATGCCAACTTAATCCGGTATTTTGAACACAGAGCAGGTCTGTGTTCCATGGGCGTAAAGCTTTCCAGCTTCGTCAACCAGCTTTGCCTCGGCCGTCGCAAGCTGACGCCCTGGGTGAATAACGGTTCCGGTGCAGGTCAACCGTCCCGTTTGCGGGAAGACCGGCCGGACAAAATTGATTTTTAGTTCGACAGAGGTGCTCGCATAACCCACTGGACACAAAGTGTGAACGCAACAAGCCAGCGCTGAATCGAGTAGTGTCGCGACATAACCGCCATGGACCGTACCGATAGGGTTCAGATGGTCGGCGGATGGAATTCCGGTGAAGACAGCGCGCCCTTCGGACACCTCCTTCAGCCTGAACTGCAACGTCTTGCCGATGGCGGGCGCCGGGAACTTTCCGTCCAGGATTCCCTGCAGGTAGTCGAGACCCGAAATTGCGCGAATCTCGGCCATGGGAGTTATTCCCACACCAGCCGGCATGGTTTTTCCGTCGATCGTTTCAATTGCTGACATGATGTTCTTCCGGATGCTTTGTGGAAAATTGTTTCCCGCTCACAATCTAAGCAAGCGCTTTATCGATGGCGCGCAACAGGCTGTTGCGCGCAGCGGGAGGCTGCGTTCCAAGAGGACCGTGCACATGCCTATCGAAGAAGTGCGCAGCAAGTTGAAATCCCGCCTGAATGTCATCCATCGGCGCGCCGTCGAGGCGCGCAATATCCGATTCGAGCAGAAATGAGGGCAACCGCAGCATCTTGTCGGCCCAGGGCTGCCCTGCCTCATGGCTGACCGCCCTACCCGTTTTCGGTGAAACATAAACCAGGTTGTTTCGCTGCCCGGTCGCGGCGCAGGCAGCCAGGTCGAGACCAAAACCAAGTTCATTCAAAAGCGCCAGTTCAAACCGGACAACGAGCTCGCCCGCAATGTCAGGTTCGGTCAGGTTGTCGAGGACGATGTTCAGGGTTTCAAAAAGAGGTTTGTGGGCGTCGCGCTCCGGCAGCAGGCGCAGGTGCGACGTGAGGACCTGAAGCGCATAGATGCCATGGGCTGATTCCATAAGATGGGCGGCACGCAAGCTGTCACCTTCAATGCGGTATTGACCAAGGTGGTCCTCCAGCCGCGCCCGCCACGTCGCCGTCACGCTGTTGCCAGGTTGCAAAACGGGCCGCATCAATCGTGATCGACCGCCTTGAACCAGCCCCAGATGCCGCCCGCGCTCGCGCGTCATGAGTTCCGCAATAACACTGGTTTCTCCGTGCCGGCGAACGCCAAGTACAACAGCCTGATCGGTCCACTCCACCTGCTGACAACTCCTCTCAGCGCGGAAATTCCAGCCCCATTTCGCGATAACGCTCGGGATCGTCAATCCAGTTCTCGCGCACCTTAACAAACAGAAACAGATGAACGGGCCGCTCAAGAAGCACGCTGAGCTCCTTGCGCGCCAGAGTCGAGATGGCCTTGATGGTTTCACCTTTCTTGCCAATAACGATCTTCTTGTGGGCATTGCGTTGAATAAAGATCGTTTGGTTGATCTTCACGCTGCCGTCCTTGTGGTCTTCCCAGCTCTCGGTCTCCACGTGGGCCGAATAGGGAAGTTCCTGATGCAAACGCAAATAGAGTTTTTCCCGGGTAACCTCGGCCGCCAGCATGCGGGCCGGGAGATCGGATATCTGGTCCTCGGGATACAGCCACGGTCCTTCGGGAACCGCCTTCGCAAGGTGATTCAAAAAGTCTTCGCAACCGTCTCCCTTCAATGCGGAAATCAGAAACGTGTGATCAAACTGGGCGCGCTCTGTGGCATTCTTCAACAGCGCCAGCAGTTCCTGGTGGGGAAGACGATCGATTTTGTTCAGCAGCAGTATTTTTGGCAATTTCACACTATCGAGGGAGTCCAGAATGCGGGCCGCGTCGCCTTTGATGCCCCGCTCGGCATCAATGAGCAGGCAAACGATGTCAGCGTCTTTTGCCCCGCCCCAGGCCGCATCAACCATCGCGCGGTCAAGCCGGCGGCGCGGTTGAAATATGCCCGGCGTGTCGGCGAAAATGATTTGGCTCTTTTCCCGCATGACGATGCCGCGAACCACCGTGCGGGTGGTTTGCACCTTATGGCTGACGATGGACACCTTTGTTCCGACCAGGCGATTGACGAGCGTCGATTTTCCCGCGTTAGGAGCACCGATCAGAGCGACAAAACCCGCGCGCTGTCCCTCATAGGGTGTGGATTGGTCTGACGCCTCTGTCATTGCGAGCGGGTTTCCTCAATTGACCCGTCAGGGTTGCGTTTCCAGACGCCCTCGCGCAACAGAACGGCCTCAGCCGCCGCCTGCTCGGCCGCGCGTTTGGATCGCCCCTTGGCCTGATGGCCTGTAATTCCGGCTATTTCAACATCAACCATAAAGGTGGGGTCGTGATCCGGACCAGACCGTTTGGCAATCCTATAGACCGGCGTGACCTGAAGATTGGTGTGGGCCCACTCCTGCAATGCCGTTTTGCTGTCGCGGGTCGCGGCGCCAATCTGGTGAATGCGTTCGCCCCAGTATTTTTTGACAAACTCGGCAGCTGCTTCCAGTCCCGCGTCCAGATAAATCGCCGCAATCAGGCTCTCAACGACATCTGCGCGCACACTACGCATACGTTTGCTGGCCAGGTGCTTCACATCGGCTCCCGCATGGATGAAATCATGCAGTTCGATTTCATCGGCGATTTCCGCGCACGTCTTGCCGCTCACTAAGGCATTCAGGCGAACAGACAGTTCCCCTTCCCGCGCTTTGGGAAATGCCAGAAACAGCATTTCGGCTACGCACAGTCCCAGAACCCGGTCGCCCAGAAACTCCAGCCGCTCATAGTGCGATGTGTCGCCTGACTTTTTTGTTGCGCTGGTATGCGTCAGTGCCCGGATGAGGCGCTCGTGAGTCGCGAACTTGTGGCCGATACGTTGTTCGAGCTCGGCAATCTTTTGGGCAGATACGCGGACGGCGGACAAACTAAAGCCCCGAGAAAATGCGGCCCCATCGCATATCCAGTGGCCAGCGCCAGATTTGCCAGGCAGACGCTCCATTCTGTAACGACAGGAAAATCACCTGGGCCTTACCGACCAGCATCTCCGCAGGCACCATGCCAACATCAAACCGGCTGTCCCGCGAATCGTCGCGATTGTCCCCCAAAAAGAAATAATGTCCCTCGGGGACCTGAAACTCGGCCGTATTGTCTGCTCCGCTGCGCTCTATGTCGAGCGTCTGGTAAGTCGCGCCGTTGGGCAACGTCTCGATATAGATTGGCGCCGTAAACTCTCGGCCGTAATTGGTTACACCACTGAAAGAGCCCCCCGCCTCGCGCTTGACAGCGCTGCCGTTCAGGTAGAGCACCCCATCGCGCATCTGGACCTTGTCGCCGGGCAACCCGATCAGCCGTTTGATATAATCCTTGCTGGGGTCCGGCGGAAACTTGAACACGACGACGTCACCGCGTTCAGGTATTCCCTCCCATACCCGGCCGCTGAACAGGTTTGGCCCAAACGGGAAGGAATAGCGGCTGTAGCCATAGGAAAACTTAGAAACGAAGACATAATCACCCACCAACAGCGTGGGTTTCATACTGCCGGAAGGGATGTTGAAAGGCTGGAAAAGGAATGTTCGCAGAATCAATGCGAGAATGAGCGCCTGCACGACGACCGAGACCGTTTCGCGAAGAACATTTTCCTCTTTAACTTCCGTGCTGGTTGCCAAGGTGTTTCCTCGATTGACTGGATTGAATGTGCCAGCAGAAGACCGGCACGGGAGTGTTTTGCTGCTTATGCCGATCACACCGCATTTGGGCAAGACAAAACGGTGATGGCATCGCAAATCTCAACCGGATCAGCTTTCGTCGTCATCGCCTGTTGTCCAGCAGGCCACGGGCCCTGATAAAGACGTTTGCGAACATCGTCGGGGTCAGCCGGTTAGTGTTCGTATTGTAACGCGAGCAATGGTAGCTCGAAATAACGGTACGTCCGGCCATGTCATGCACCGCATTATGCGCAAATGGCACAGACGCAACCCTTACCCCCAGCGCTCTTGCCAAGGTGTCGTGGGCGATTTTGCCAAGCGTGACCAGAATTTCAAGATTAGGCAATTCTTCCAGCGAATTAATCAAAAACGGGCGGCAATTGTTGATCTCTTCGCCAATGGGCTTGTTTTGCGGCGGAACGCATCGAACCGCATTTGTGATGCCGCAGTCCACCAGCTTCAGACTGTCTGCCGGATCTGCGCCATAGCGCCCTTCCGCGAAATTGAAGCTGACCAGCGTTTCGTATAGCAGATCGCCCGCATAATCGCCGGTGAAGGGGCGTCCGGTTTTGTTGGCGCCCTTAAGACCCGGGGCCAATCCGACCACCAGCAGCCTGACAGCGTCCTTGCCGCCTTTCTGTTCAGCGGGATACCAGCTGGGTACGGGTGCGTTAAAGAATTCCGGGTTCTGTTCCCGGTGCATGTGCCTGAAATCCGTCAGACGGGGGCACAAGGGACAATCGCGACCGGGTTCGGTAGCGGACATCAACTGCCCTTACCTTTTGAAAACCGGATCAGTTCAATAATTGTCATTATCCTCGTCTTCATTGCTGTCGCGTTGGGCTCGCTCATTGAATTCGCGGCCAATTTCGTCTTTCAGAGACATCAGGTCAATGAAATGATCTGCCTGGCGTCTTAAGTCGTCCGCTATCATGGAAGGCTGACTTGAGACGGTTGAGACGACAGTGACCTTTCGGCCCTTGCGCTGCAGTGCCACCACCAGAGACCGGAAGTCGCCATCTCCTGAAAACAGGACAAAATGGTCAACCGAAGACGACAGCTCCATAGCATCAATCGCCAGCTCGATGTCCATGTTACCTTTGACCTTCCGGCGTCCGGAAGCGTCGGTATATTCCTTGGCCGGCTTGGTGATGACCGTGTAGCCATTGTAGTCGAGCCAGTCGATCAGAGGGCGGATGGACGAATATTCCTGATCCTCAATCAACGCGGTGTAATAGTAGGCCCTGAGTAAGTAGCCGCGTTTCTGAAATGCAAGCAGCAACTGTTTGTAATCAATATCGAACTCGAGAGCTTTCGATGTGGCATATAGATTGGCCCCATCGATCAAAAGTGCAATTTTTTCACGCTCGTCGAACATATCACTTTCCTGAAATGGACAAATTAACAGCTACTCGCAAACCATCGTTCTCGCCCCTTTATACATAGGTAGTTACTCTATCAGCTTGTAAAAGGTTGTATCGAGATACCCCGGTTCACGTAACTGTCATCACCCAGAGTCGGTCTTTTGATGAAAAACAAGCTTCGAAAGGTGACAAATTCCTTGAAATTGCCGCGAATTGGCTCTAGTCAGCACCCAACCTCTCAACAGAAAACAGCTTCAGGAGCCTGAGCATGGCCCGCGTAACCGTGGAAGATTGCGTCGACAAGGTCGACAACCGTTTTGAACTGGTGCTTCTGGCAAGCCACCGGTCCCGGCAAATTTCATCCGGCTCCGAGATCTCCGTTGATCGTGACAACGACAAAAATCCTGTTGTCGCTCTGCGGGAAATTGCTGATGAAAAACTGTCACCCGGCGACCTCAAGGAAGACCTCATCCACTCACTGCAGAAACATGTGGAAGTGGACGAACCTGAAGACCTCATGGACGTCGCGGAACCGGTAATTGCGTCAGACGAAGAGGAAGCGCCCGCTCCAGAACCCGCACCCCAGATCGGATTCGATGCGCTTTCCGAAGAAGAATTGCTTGCCGGGATCCAGGGCCTTGTGCCACCAGAGAAAACCGACGATTTTTGATCCCGTCAAAAGACAAGCACTATTTGACCGGCCTGGATCTACCAGGCCGGTTTTTTTGTACCGATTTGTGCCGTAAACGAGCGGTCGTGCGGCTTTCCCCTTGCGGCAGGCGCATTCACCGCCCATTCTAATAGTGTTGTGAGTACGAATTGCAGCCTGAAAGAACGTGACGGCCATGATGCGCCAAACCGAGCTCGTAGACCGGGTTGCGAGCTATAGTCCTGATATTGACGAGACGCTGCTGAACCGCGCTTACGTCTACGCAATGCACAAGCACCGGCACCAGAAACGGGCGTCCGGCGACCCTTATTTCAGCCACCCTCTGGAAGTGGCCTCGATTGTGACAGACCTGAAGCTGGATCAGGAGAGCGTCGTTGCGGCGCTGTTGCATGATA
Source organism: uncultured Rhizobiaceae group bacterium (assembly GCA_938044775.1). Lineage (GTDB taxonomy): Bacteria > Pseudomonadota > Alphaproteobacteria > Rhizobiales > Rhizobiaceae > Pseudahrensia. The sequence continues at coordinate 27,047 of CALIOE010000001.1, read as the reverse complement.
CCATTGAGGACACGGATGCCACGCGCCGCGAAATCGACTCGATGTTCGGCCCGAACATCGGGCGGTTGGTCGATGGCCTCACTAAACTAAAGCGCATTGATCTCGTCTCAAAGAAAACACGGCAGGGCGAGAATCTTCGCAAACTACTACTCGCCATTGCACAGGATGTGCGTGTGCTGCTGGTCAAGCTCGCTGATCGACTTCACAACATGCGCACCATTCACCATGTGAAACCTGAAAAACGCCACCGCATCGCGCAAGAAACTATGGATATCTACGCACCGCTGGCCGGTCGCATGGGCATGCAGGATGTCCGTGACGAATTGGAGGAACTCGCATTTAAGAATCTTCACCCGGAAGCAAGTGAACTGATCACCAGGAAACTCGTCAGCCTTCGCGACGAAAGCCGATCGGTGATAGCCGAAATCGAGAACAACCTGATCGAAAACCTGGCGGCATCCGGCATCAAAGCCGTTGTGAAGAGTCGTAGCAAACGCGCCTATTCGGTTTTCCGGAAGATGGAGCGTAACGGCGTCAGTTTTGAGCAATTGTCCGATGTCATCGGATTTCGGGTTATCGTCGACGAGATTGACCATTGCTACAGGGCCCTGGGCGTTACGCACCGGAAATGGCCAGCGGTTCCGGGACGTTTCAAAGACTACATTTCCACGCCCAAACAAAACGACTACCGGTCGTTGCATACGACAATCGTGGGACCGTCACACCAGCGCGTTGAACTGCAAATCAGAACGCACGGCATGAACGCGATCGCTGAAAGGGGGATTGCCGCCCATGCGCTCTACAAAGACGGCGTATATGCCGCCCCCGATGAAGATGCCAAGGGAAAATCGGACCTGAGCAAAAAGCTGGCTTCTGAAAGCCTTGCTTATGCCTGGCTGCGGCGCACGGTTGAAAGTCTTTCAGAAGGCGAACACCCTGATGATGTCCTTGAACACACCCGCCTGGAGTTGTTTCTCGATCAGGTGTTTTGTTTCACGCCTAAAGGCCGGTTGATTGCCCTGCCCCGAGGCGCCACCGCCATCGATTTTGCATTTGCGGTTCACACCGATGTTGGTCTGTCGTGCGTTGGCTGTCGGATTAACGGGCAAGCCGCACCGGTTGTCACCAAGCTTGAAAATGGTGAAGAAGTGCAGATCATCCGCTCGGAAAATCATGTTCCGCCGGCCGCCTGGGAACATGTGGTCGTCACAGGCAAAGCACGCGCCGGTATCCGGCGTGCAACCCGCGAAGCCCGGATGAAGCAATATTCGGCGTTGGGCGAAAAAATACTGACCAATGCAGTCAAGAAGGCAAATCGAGAATTCGCGATTGAAGACCTCACGCCTGTCCTGGGCAAGCTCGCCCGCAATTCAGCTGAAGACGCCGTGGCAGCTGTCGGGCGCGGCGAATTGCCGGTCGACGATGTGCTGCAGGCGCTTTATCCCGACTACCAGAAAGAGCGCAGCACACGCGAGCGGGCAACCGAGGCGTCAAGCGAAGGATGGTTCAATCTGTCGGGGGTCGCGAATATCATGTTCCGCATTCCCGGTCGTCGCCGTGGAAAGAAATATGCTGAAGCCGCACAGGAGATGACCAACTCCATTCCCATCACCGGTACTTCAGGTGATCTTCCGGTCAAGCTCGATCCGGCTGGAGGCGCTGTGCCCGGAGACAGGATTGTCGGGATTTTGAGCGAAGGCGAAGGAGTTACGGTCTATCCGATCCATGCCGATGCATTGAAAAACTACGAAAATACCGCCGATCAATGGCTTGATCTGCGATGGGACATAAACGAGGAGAACCCGGAGCGGTTTCTGGCGAAAATCAGAGTCACCGCGGCAGACGCGCCTGGTACGCTGGCCGAGATATCCGAAGTCATTGCCAAGACAGATTGCAACATCGCTAATCTGTTCATTGAGCATCCCAATGACGGGCTGGCCAACATGGTGTTTGGAATCGAAGTCTGGGACCTCAAGCACCTCAACCGTGTGCAGCGGGAAACCCGCTCTCTCTCGGTCGTCAGTCATGTTGAGAGAGTGAGTGGGTAGAAATTGGATTGTGCACTTGGTCACGGGCAAAACACAAACGCGATGTTAAGGGAAATCCGCTAAACGGATCTAAGAGGCAAGGTAAATGCCCGCTGGAGTTGAGTTCAGAGTATGTTACTGAAACGGAACAAGCCACCATCCTGGATGGAACAGTTTCGTGTGTGGCTATGGCCGCGCCGATCATGGCTTCGTTCAACTCAATATGTGACTAAGCGGATCATGCGCTTGACAGCGTCACCTCATGCAGTGGCCGCCGGTGTTGCTGTCGGGGCGTTCACCTCCTTTACACCGTTTATGGGCCTGCATTTCATCATAGCTTTCATCCTCGCCTGGCTCTTGCGAGGCAACCTGATCGCTTCAGCGCTTGGTACCTTCGTGGGGAACCCGCTGACCTTTCCATTCATCTGGGCAGCAACCTATGGAACCGGAACCTGGTTGCTCGGCACCAGTTATCACGGCGGAGAACCGCCAGCTCTCGGCGAAGCGATGGCAAAGATATTTCAGGCCTGCTGGGCGCTCGATGGCGGTGCAGCGCTGGCCGGATTGTCAAACATCTGGATCCCGATCCTGTATCCGATGCTGATCGGCGGGGCCATTGTCGGGACTCTGGTCAGCGTTCCGATCTATTTGCTGACAAGACGAGCAGCCGGCGTTTTCCGAGAAAGTCGACGCGAGCGTCTGATGCGTAAGGCAACAGAGATCCGCGACCGGGCCAAACAGCTGGCAGACAAATCAGCATTGCCTGAAAAGGGGGTCCTGCAGTGATTATTGGCCTGGGCAGCGATCTTATCGATATTCGCCGGATTGAAAAATCTCTGGAACGCTTCGGCGACAGGTTTACGCACCGGGTTTTCACAGAAATCGAGCGCGCGAAATCTGACCGCCGCAGAATGCGGGCTGCATCTTATGCAAAGCGCTTTGCGGCCAAGGAAGCCTGTTCAAAAGCGCTGGGCACCGGTCTGAGTCACGGCGTCTTCTGGCGCGATATGGGTGTGGTAAACCTGCCAACAGGGCAACCTACCGTCAGTTTGACGGGCGGTGCACTCGTAAGACTTGAAACCATTGTGCCCACAGGCATGACCGCAAATATCCACCTCACGATCACAGACGACTTTCCGCTGGCGCAGGCGTTTGTGGTGATCGAAGCAATTTAAGGCCCGATCACATCTACCTCACGGCGGCTCGCATGCGGATACTCGTTGGTCTCGCGTAGCCGCGGTGAGCGCTCTCTGCGATCTTTTCGAACCCCAGCCGCTGAAACGCCCGTTGATTTTCAGTCAGTTCAATGCGTGTCTCCAGCTCCAGCGCATTCAGGCCGAGTTCTGATGCCAAGGCAAACGCGTTGGCAAACAGTGCTCTCCCAATCCCCCTTCCCTGAAGCGTCGGACACACTGCCACCTTGCCGACATAGAGGTGGTCGGTTTCTGCGCGGCAAAACATGCAACCGGCCAGTTGACCGCCATCGCGAACGAGAAAGAGCCTTTCGCGCTCAGCCTTTTTGCCAAGTGTCGTGGCGGTCATGCGATGCAGCGATGAGGGCGGATCGATGCGATCGTCCATATAGGCAAATGCCTGATGAAGAAAGGTGAGCAGCAGTTTGAAGTCTGTGTCCCCTGGCGCTTCCTCAATTGTCCAGAACAAGTCTCAACCCCGATCTCTCAACAACCGCGCTTTCTCTCGGTTCCAATCGCGTCTCTTTTCGGTTTCGCGCTTGTCGTGAACCTTCTTGCCCTTCGCTAACGCGATTTGCAGTTTGGCAATACCGCGTTCATTGAAATAGAGTTTCAAGGGAACCAACGTCATGCCGTCTCGAGCAATTGACTGAGAGAGCCGGTCTATGTCGCGACGTGACATCAAAAGCTTGCGGGGCCGGCGGGGCTCGTGGTTGAACCGGTTGGCCTGGACATATTCCGGAATATGGCAGTTGATCAGCCACAATTCGGCATTCTCATGGCTTACATAGCTCTCGGCGATGTTGGCTTTGCCACTGCGCAGCGCCTTGACCTCGGTTCCAACCAGCATCAGACCCGCCTCAAACGTGTCCTCAATAGCAAAGTTGTAGCGCGCCTTACGGTTCTCCGCGATGGTTTTGCCGCGTGTTTCAGCCTTCTTCTTTGCCATTGCCAGAGCTTTTCATGCCTCTCAGTTGATCAGCCCGGCATGCACCATGGCTTCACGAATGGTCGTCTGTGTGGACGCTTCGATCGGCACCATTGGCAAACGCTGGCCATTTTCCATCTTGCCGAGCAGCGAAAGGGCAAATTTTGCGCCACCGGGATTGGGTTCGATGAACAGAGCTTTGTGCAGCGGCATCAGGCGATCCTGCAACGAAAGTGCGTTTTGCCAATCTCCGTCGGCCATAGCGCGCTGAAACTGTGAGCACAACGCTGGTGCAACGTTTGCCGTGACCGAGATACAGCCGGTTCCCCCATGGGCATTAAAGCCAAGCGCCGAGGCGTCCTCACCCGAAAGCTGAATAAAATCCGCTCCACAGGTCATGCGTTGTTCGCTGACCCGCACCACATTGGCGGTCGCATCCTTGACGCCTACAATGTTCTTGTGATCGCGGGCCAGGTCACCCATCGTTTCCGGCGTCATGTCGATTATCGAGCGCGGCGGGATGTTATAGATGTAGAGCGGCAGGCTGGTTGCCTTCGCAACAGCCTCGAAATGCGCCTTCAGGCCCCGCTGATTGGGCTTATTGTAATATGGAGTGACGACCAGAACCGCATCCGCGCCAACGTTTTCTGCATGCTCGACAAATTCAATGCTGGCGGCCGTGTTGTTGGAACCCGCTCCGGCCATAACCGGAACGCGCCCGGCGGCCACGTCTACACAAATCTCGACAACACGCTTGTGCTCCTCGTGGGTAAGTGTGGGAGACTCTCCAGTCGTGCCCACCGGCACAAGGCCATCGGTTCCCTGGGAAATCTGCCACTCAACGAATTCGGCGAAAGCCTTCTCGTCGAGCGAACCGTCTGCCGCAAAAGGGGTTACGAGGGCCGTATTAGAGCCATGAAAACGCTTGTAGGACACAGAAAACTCCCGAAACATCCAACGTGACAGCGCACGTTCAAAATCGTTGCGATGACTTAGCCCCGAAGCGCAACATCCGCAATGGTTCAACTACAGGCGTGGCAGAGACGCCGCTAATTGATGTGGCTGACTGCTAAAATTGAGACCCGGTTCGTAACCTTTCGTTAACAGGGGATTCACACCTTTCCGGCAGATTGAGGTCTGCGCAGCAAAAAGCCCCTAATCTTGCTGCTCCACCGCCTTAAATTTGCCGCGACAGGGTTGTGCTTATGACCAGCATGGTGACTACAGTTTCGAATATATCCCGCAAATCCAGCAAATCCAGCAAATCCAAAGCTCTGTTGGCCTGCGGGCTCGCTGGCGTGATGGCACTGCCAATGACTGGTGCGGCCCATTCAGCTTCCAAGGGCACATATGCGAGTTCGGCAGGTCTGGCGCGGGGCGCAACATCGGCTGGAAAAGTAGACTTTTCTGCAGCGTCCCGCACACTCAAAACCGGGCTGGATGCGGTTGCCAAAGGTGACATGAAAACGGCTTTGTCTTCGCGTATGCGGCTGTCGGCTGGTGGTCTGGAGCGAAAGACCCTGGCCTGGGTCATCGCCCTTAATGGGCGCGGTGTTGATGCCACGACACTGGCTGGCATCGCCCACGACCTGGCGGATTGGCCCGCATCCAGAAAGATACGCGAAAACGTCGAGCGCGCATTGGCTCGCGAAACAGGCGGCGAAGCGTTGCGTGTTGCCTTCAGCGCGTCTGCCCCCGAGACCGTCGATGCCGCCATCGCTCTGGCAAAGGCCCACTTGAAGGCTGGGTCAAGCGCCGCAGCGCGCAAAGTCCTTGCGCCTGTATGGCGAAACAACAAACTGGCGGCGCACGAGAATTCGATCCTCAGAACCTTCAAATCAGCACTTACCCGCGAAGATCACCGCGCCCGGGTTGAGTTTCTTCTTGCCAACCGGCGCATTCGCGGTGCGACCCGTATCGCAGGCCTTGCCGGAGCCACGCGTCTGGTGGCGGCAAGGGCATCGGTTGAGCGTAAGCAAAGAGACGCCGGGAGGCGGCTGAGAGCTGTGCCGGCTTCGCAGCGGCGCGATGCAAACTACCTCTTCTCGAAAGCCCGGCATCTGCGCAGGCAAGGCAAACTGAGCGATGCCGCATCAACGCTGCTAGCCGCTTCGGTGCGCAATATTCCAGACGCCGCGCGTGACAATTACTGGATCGAACAGCGGATTTTGGCGAGCGATCTTCTGGAGTCCGGCGCGCCCAAAACCGCCTACCGCCTCGCGGCCCACAACACACCAATATCGACCACAAAGCGGATAGATTCAGAATTCTATGCTGGCTGGATTGCGTTGCGGAAACTTGGCGATACCGGAACGGCAGCGCGTCACTTCAAGCGACTGCTGGAAATGGCGACAACGCCGCTCAGCATTTCGCGGGGCTATTACTGGCTGGGTCGTGCTCAGCAGCGCGCGGGAAATGATGCAGCCGCCAGCAAGAGCTTTGCCGCGGCAGCACGCCACGACACCACCTATTATGGCCAGCTTGCAACCCGGCGGTTGGGCCAGACGCGGATCAATGTCTCGCGCCCGGCCCCAACCGGCCGTGAAAGAGCGCAATTCACGCGCTACGAGCTTGTACAGGCAATTGCAAAGCTGGAATCTGCGGGTCACCACCGCCGCGCACGAACCATCTACCATTTCCTCGGACGTAACCTGGAAAGCCCAGGCGAATTGGCTCTTCTGGCAGCGCGGGCAGAGCGAAAAGGTGACTACCAGCTGGCCCTACAGGTCGGTAAACAGGGATTTAACCGCCGGTTGAGCGTCGACACCCTGGCCTATCCTGTCGGCGCGATACCGAGATCGACCAAAACCAGTGGTGCCGGGCTGGCACTCGCTTACGCCATTGCCCGTCAGGAAAGCACATTTCAGGTCGACGCCGTTTCTTCAGCAAACGCCCTTGGATTGCTGCAACTGATTCCAGCCACAGCGAAAAGCATGGCACGCAAAGTGGGGGTTTCCTATTCGCGCAAAAAGCTGGTCTCGGACGGCGCCTATAACGCACGGCTCGGCACGGCCTATTTCGAGCAGCAGAAAGCACGTTTTGGCGGCTCCTATATTCTGACGCTGGCAGCCTACAATGCAGGCCCCAGCCGGGCAGCAAACTGGCTAAAGCGTTTTGGTGATCCTCGCGGAAAGTCCCCCGACTTCGCGATCGACTGGGTTGAACAATTGCCGTTTTCCGAAACCCGCAATTATGTACAGCGCGTCATGGAGAACTATCAGGTCTACAAATCCCGCCTGCAGGGCGGTAAACTCGCTATCGAGACTGACATTACGGCGGGTACGCCCGGCTCATGAGCACGGTCGAACGTTTCGCAGTCGACGACCAGGAAGTTATCCGAACCACTGTGCGGGCTTCTATGACGGACGGCGCCATACTCCATGGATATCGCTACCAAATTGAAACGCCTGCCCCCGGCAGACGGGACCTGGTTGCCTTGCCACAAGTCTCTGGTTGCGGTCTCGAATATCAGCGCGGCGTCCTTCGGCTTCTGGCCGAGAAAAATGGACCTGCGCGTGTCTTCACCTTTGATCTGCGTGGCCGCGGCTTGTCTTACGATATTGCCAGCGGTGGGCTGGCTTACGCCTCCGACTCCGATGATGTGATCAGCTTTTGCGATGCGTTGGGTCTGCATCATTTCGACCTATTGGCCAGCGGCCATTCAGCCCTCATCGCGTTGCTGACGACGCCAAAACGACCAGGTATGATCCGCAAACTGATCTTGAATGACGGTGCCCCCCTGTTCGATGGCGTTGGCATCGCGCGTTCCAAAACGACATTTCACCGCGCCACTCAGCCCAAAGACTGGGAACAGGCCTTAAGTGTTCTAAGAGACTTAAAGGGGCAAGACTTTCCTGCGTTGTCAGATACTGATTGGGAAGAGTTGAGCCGGATCCAGTGGCAAGATCATAATGGGACGCCTGTACCAAGCATCGACAAGCCCCTGTTCGACGATTTTTCGTCAATTGATTTCGAAGGTGAGCAAGAAGACCTGTGGCCTGAATGGGCCATATTGGCAAAACGACCGGTATTGCTCATCAGAGGTGAAAACTCCGCCATGGTGACTCAGCCGATCAGCGATCAAATGGCAAAGGCTCATTCGGGTCTTCGTATTAAGATCGCCAGTGGGCAGGGCCACGTACCGCTGCTTCATGTGGGCGATCTTGTGCCCGTGATCGCCAACTTTCTGAGCGACAGGAACCCAACGGCGCATCCCGATCAGACTGCCCTTTGAGGTTGCTTAAGTCGACGGTTCTCCTATCCGTTAAGAAACCCGCCGGACTGCCTCTCCCAGAGCTTCGCATACCGCCCACCTTTTTTCAGCAGCGTCTTGTGATTGCCGTCCTCCACAATAGCCCCGTCTTCAACCACAATCAGCCGCTCCAGATGGGCGATCGTGGACAACCGGTGCGCGATCGCTATAACCGTCTTTCCCTCCATCAGTTCCTCGAGATGTTCCTGAATTGCCGCTTCCACCTCGGAATCGAGCGACGATGTTGCCTCGTCCAGCAACAAAATCGGGGCGTCTTTCAGAAACACCCGGGCCAGGGCAATGCGCTGGCGCTGACCGCCGGATAGTTTGACCCCTCGCTCGCCCACATGCGTCTCATAGGCCCGGCGGCCTTTGACATCCTGCAGATCGACTATGAAATCATGGGCTTTGGCACGCTTTGCCGCCCGAATTACTGCGTCATCGGATGCACTGCGCCGCCCGTAAGCAATATTGTCGCGGATGGATCGGTGCAGCAGAGCGGTATCCTGAGTCACAATGCCCATCTGACTCCGGAGGGAATGTTGCGTCACACCGGCAATGTCGATCCCGTCGATTTCGATTGTACCGCTTTGAAGATCGTGAAACCGAAGAAGCAGATTCATTAGTGTGCTTTTGCCGGCACCTGACTTACCGACAATTCCCAGTCTCTGACCCGGAGGTATGTCCAATGTCAGACCGTCAATGATGGCTTTGCTGGATGCATACGCGAAGTGAATATTGCGGAAGGCGACACCTCCCCGGCTCGTGCTCATTTCGACCGCGTCCGGCCGATCGACAATTTGGGGCTGCTTCGCAATCAGAGCAGCAGAATTCTGCACCGTTCCAAAATTGCGGAACAACCCGTTGAGTAGGCCCAGAAGTCGACCAAGCAAAAGGTTGAGACGCAGGCAAAGCGCCAGGACAACTGTTACCTCGCCGGCACTGAGATGACGCTTAGTGTAGAGCCAGAGTGCCAACCCAGCTATGATCACCAGCATCACGCTGGAAACACACTGGAAGGCAATACGCATGGTGGCAATCCACCGTGTGAAGCGACGAATCTTTGCCAGAAACTCGTCCCAGGCTCTCTTGACGAACTCATCGTTAGCGCCCTCTGCGCCATAGAGCTTGACGGTACGTATGTTGGAGTACCCATCCACCATGCGGCCGCTGACAACCGAGCCCGCCTCTGCAGTTTCACGCCCCATTTGACGGATACGCGGGATCGTATAGCGGGCAATTGCTCCCACAAGTGCCAGCCAGAACAGCACCGGCACCAACATGCGCCAGTCGAGCCCCGCAATAACAATCAGGCTGGTGGCAATGAAGACAACAATAAACCAGATTATCTGAAGCAAGCTGATCATAAAGTCACCAGCTGCCTGGCCGCCTTGCCAGACCTTTGCTGCAACCCGGCCGGCCATCTCATCGTCGAAAAACGACACATCCTGGCGGGTGATGCTTTTGTGCGCCTGCCAGCGTACCATGTTGAAGAAACCCGGCACGATAACCTGCTCTTCTGTGACCGCGGTGGCTACAGCAATGATGGCGCGGAGGATCGCAACCAGCCCCGCCATCGCCAGCAGGGTCACCATGTTATCACTGAACAGCGTTTCCGGTGCGGAAGCGTTCATCATATCGACAATCCAGCCGACGAAGACAAACAGCGCTGCTTCAACCAGAGCCGTAAGACCGCCCAACGCAAGCATAACCAGGAACGGCCTTTTCATTTGTCCGGCGTAATGTCGAATGAAGGCGAGACCGCCCGACTGGGGACGCCCGGGTCCGTCGGACGCGAAGGGGTCAGCAAAGCCTTCAAAGAATCGGAAAAATCGCTCCATCGGGCGCAAACTAAAGGGTTTGTACAGGGCTGGCGACAGGCAACTACTCTGCCGCTGCCTCGGCCTTGTTCGCGATCAGGAAACCGCCTGTTTGGCGGGCCCAAAGAGCAGCATAAAGACCTTGCGAGTTCACCAGCTCGTCGTGAGTGCCCTGCTCCACAACCGTTCCCTCATCGAGTACGATCAAGCGATCCATATGAGCAATCGTTGACAACCGGTGCGCTATTGCGAGCACCGTCTTTCCATCCATAAGGTCGGCCAGGTGTTCCTGGATAGCGGCTTCAATTTCTGAATCGAGCGCAGACGTGGCCTCATCGAGCACCAGAATTGGCGCATCCTTCAAGAACACTCTTGCCAGCGCGATGCGTTGCCGCTGCCCGCCCGACAGCTTGATCCCACGTTCACCCACAAAGGTATCGTAGCTCCTGCGACCTTTGATATCGGTCAGATCGGCAATAAAGTCATGCGCCTTTGCCCGTTTGGCCGCATCGATGACCTGCTGCTGTGTCGCGTCGGGCTTGCCGTAGGCAATATTGTCCCGGATTGAGCGGTGCAAAAGTGCAGTATCCTGCGTCACTACGCCGATATTGGCGCGCAGACTATCCTGCGTCAGCGTGGCGGTACTCTCCCCATCAATCAGAATCCGGCCGCCTTCCACGTCATACATCCGCAGCAACAGGTTCATCATGGTAGTTTTGCCGGCGCCAGAAGGTCCAACCACTCCGACCTTTTCACCGGAATGGATTGTCAGGTTCAGATTTTCGATCGCACCCGACTTTTTGCCATAGTGAAAGCGGACATCCTCGAAGTCGATCCGACCTGTCACATCGTTAATTGCAACGGCTGCGGCTGCGTCGACTACCGAATGGGGTTGTGAAATCGTGTCGATCGAATCCTGAATTGTTCCCATGTCACGGAAGATGCCGTTGATCTGAAACATCATCCAACCAGACATGCTGTTGATGCGAAGCACCAGTCCCATGGTGACAGCAATCGCGCCGGTGGTGAGAACACCGCCCTGCCACAGCCAGATCGAAAGGAATCCTGCCATGGTTATGAGCAGACCATTGAGAATGGTAAGCGACACGCGCAGTCCGGTGATCCAACGTGAGAGCGCGAAGACGGAGCTGCGGTGATACTGAAGGCCTTCACGGCTAAACGCATCTTCGTGGTCGTTGGCTGAAAACAGCTTGACGGTCTGTATGTTGGTGTAGCTGTCAACAAGGCGTCCGTTCAGGCCCGATTTCGCATTGGCCTGTGCCCGGGCTCTTTTGCGGATTTCGGGCAGCGTGGCGAACAATATGGACAGATAGATTGCGAACCATCCCCCGAGCAGAACCACCAGGCGCCAGTCAAGCGCTGCCATCAAACCAATTGAAGACAGTCCAAAAACAATAAAGAACCAGATGCTCTGAATCAGGTTGATGAGCAGATCGCCGAGCGACTGTCCCGATTGCATGACCTTGGTGGCTATGCGACCCGCAAAATCATCCTGGAAAAATTGATAGCTCTGGCGCAGCACGTGTCTGTGGCTTTGCCAACGCACAAGAGCGAAAAAACCCGGAACTATCGTTTGCTCGTTCAAGAATGCGTTGACGACATAGATGAGGCTGCGAACGACCAGTATGATGAAGCCCATGGCGAGAAACGTAAGACCATGCTGCTGCCACACAGTCGCCGGGTCGGCGGTTTGCAGCAGATCGATCAAAAGCCCGATAAACCAGAACAGGCTGGCCTCGATCAGGCCGACCAATCCGCCAAGAACGAGAAATATCGCAAAGGGCCAACGGGCTTGCCCCAGAAAGTAAGCCACAAACGGCCACAACCTGTCCGGAAGGGGCCCCTCAGGCTCCTTCCGGAACGGATCGATCCAAGTTTCAAACCAGTTGAAGACTTGCTTCATTCGGCTGCCGCTTTCGATTTTTCTTCGATCAGAAAGCCACCGGTCTGCCTGGACCACAGCGAGGCGTAGAGACCATCTGCGGCCACCAGCTCATTGTGGGTGCCCTGCTCAACCAGCACGCCCTGATCGAGCACGATCAGCCGGTCCATGTTGGCAATTGTCGAAAGCCTGTGCGCGATGGCCAGCACGGTTTTGCCTTCCATAAGGTTGAACAACTGCTCCTGGATGACCTGCTCAACCTCGGAATCCAGTGCAGATGTTGCTTCATCAAGCACGAGAACCGGAGCATCCTTCAGGAACACCCGTGCGATTGCGATCCGCTGGCGTTGACCACCCGACAGTTTCACGCCCCGTTCGCCAACCTGAGCATCGTAGGCTTTGCGCCCTTCTGAATCCTCCAGTCCCATGATGAATTCATGCGCATTGGCCTTCTCTGCCGCTGCGATGATCTCATCGTCGCTGGCATCAGGGCGGCCATAGGCGATGTTGTCACGCACAGAGCGGTGCAGCAGCGATGTGTCTTGCGTGACCACCGCTATTTGGGAGCGCAGACTTTCCTGCGTGGCCATGGCGATATCCTGACCATCAATTGTCACCGCACCTCGATCGATGTCGTAGAGCCGCAGCAGAATGTTCGTTATCGTCGTCTTGCCCGCTCCGGAGCGTCCGATAAGACCGATCTTTTCACCAGGCTTTATGTCAAGGTTGAGGTCGGTGATAACCCGTCCGTTCTTGTCGTAGTTGAAGCTCACATTGTCGAACGACACGGCACCGCTGGAAACTTTTAACTGTTTGGCATCTGGAGCGTCCTGAACTTCGCGGTCACGCGCAATCATGTTCATGCCATCAATCGCCATGCCGATGTTCTCGAACAGGCCGGCCATTTCCCACAGCACCCAATGGGACATGCCGGACAAACGGGTGACGATGGCTGCGGCAACCGCCACGGCGGCAACCGTCGCCGCACCATTCAACCATTGTATGATTGCGACCGCTCCAACGGAAAACATGAGCAGATTGTTGAGCAAGTCGAGGCCGGTGTTCATGCCGGTAGACAGCCGCATTTGTGGGTGCACGGTCTGCAGAAACTGATCCATGCTGTTCTTTGCATAGTCGAGTTCACGGCCGGCATGAGCGAACAATTTCACCGTGGAAATGTTGGTATAGCTGTCCACAACCCGCCCCGTCATCAAAGATCGGGCGTCGGCCTGACGCTTGGAAATAACCGCCATCTTCGGCAGAAAATACCACATCACACAGACATAGGCTGCAAACCAGACGAGAAATGGCAGCATCAGGTAGAGATCAAGTGTCGCCACCAGAAACAGAGCACTCAGGAAATAGACGGTTACGTACACAAAAACATCGAGAATTTTTGTCACTGTCTCACGAACGCCCAGTGCCGTTTGCATTACTTTGGTCGCCACCCGGCCTGCAAACTCATCCTGATAAAACCGCATCGACTGACCCAGCATATAGCGGTGGGCCTGCCAGCGGATGACCATTGGAAAATTGCCGAGTAGAGTCTGATGAAACAGCAGCGACCACACGATATGGACCGCCGGCAGCGCCACCAACGTGACCAGCGTCATCCAGATCAGAGTGTTTCCCTCGGTTTCCAGGAACGTGCTGCGATCGGCGGTTGAAAGCCAATCCACCACGTTGCCCAGAAAGCTGAACAGGAGAACCTCCAGCATAGCGACGGTTGCGCTGAGCAGGGTTACCGTCGCGAGAATGGGCCACATCCCTTTCGAATAATGCCAGCAGAATCCCGCAAATGTCTTCGGCGGGCGTGTGGGTTCCTCGGCAGGAAACGGATCGATAAGGCTCTCGAAATAGGTCAGGACTGCGTTGAACATGGTCAGGCCTTCTCTTTGATCTTGACGGGGCGGGGCAAACACTCGCCGTCTTGTCTGTAAATTTTCGGGTTGAACTCGAACTGGCGAATGCAGTCAGAGCCCGAACGATAATCCGCGCCAAAGTCCGCCTTATCGCGCAGGACAATGAACAGCAGAAGGATGGCTTGCAAAACGACAACCACGCTCAGAACAATCAAAAAACAGGTGTCCGGGCGGCGCAGAATCGTGTGTCGGCTTTGGTGAATCATGGGACAGTTCCAGGGAAGTGTAAACGTGCAAATCTCATCGCGGGAGGCGACGGCTAGACTACATTTCTGGAAGTGCCCTTTCGGGAAAACGCGCTGGCTGTCGCCCTAAATTGTCGCTCGGGTATCCGAGGGAGGAAGGGTGCTGATCATCAGTCTAATCATGGACGCCTCCTGCGTGCGCGTTTCGATGAGAAAGGAAATACAATTGCCAGAGAAGATTGTACAGGGCAAAATTGATCACCCTTCTTTTCCGAACGAGACCTGTGTTTGATGGGCAACATCAACTTACGCCCGCACATCGTGCTGTTCCAGCCGGACATTCCTGGCAACACCGGAACGATTCTGCGGCTCGCAGCGTGTCTGGGGCTGGTCGTGGATTTGATCGAGCCGGCGGGTTTTAGGCTTGATGACAAAAGTCTGCGCCGCGCGGGAATGGACTATCTGGAGCGGGCAACATTAACGCGGCACAGATCATGGGAAGCGTTCGAAGAATGGCGCAAAAGCGAGCAGCGGCGGCTCGTCCTTCTGACCACCAAGGGGCATGAAAGTTACACGGCGTTTGCTTTTGAACCACGTGACTGCCTGCTCTTTGGCCGTGAATCGGCTGGTGTGCCAGAGATGGTAGAACACGCCGCGCAGCAAACGTTGACGATTCCCATGGCGGAAACCGGGCGTTCTTTGAATGTTGCAATGAGTGTGGCTATGGTTGCCGGCGAAGCAATCCGTCAACTCTCCTGACACTCACAGTGTTCGAGTCATATTGATATGCGGAATACCCGCATCGTCAAATTCTTTGCCGTTTTCTAAAAAACCGAGCCCATAGTAAAATGCGGTTGCATGGGTCTGCGCGTCCAGAGTGATTGTTTTCGCCAAACGTTCTGCCTCAATATGGGCGATCATGGTCTTCATCAGCTTGTATCCGTAGCCCAGGCCCCGATAAGCCGACAGAATTGCCACACGCTGAATCTTGGCCGTGTCACTTCGAACCACCACGCGGCCTGTCGCGACATCGGTTCCATCAACCGACCCAAGAAAATGAATGGCATCGGTTTCGTCGTGTTCATCGATCTCGAGTTCAATCGGGACCAATTGCTCGTCGACAAAGACGACCCGACGAATGGCGTAGCAGCTCTGCCGCTGCAACACAGTTTTCGCGGTTACGACCAGAAGAGACAATTGCCGGACTCCAGACTGAGTATTGGAATGTGTGAATCTGAAAAGGCGGATGATCCAAGTCAAGGACCATGCTCTTGCCGACGCCCTATGATCGTGGCAATCGACACTGAGCAAGTTCAGGAAGATCAGTACAACATGCGAGACAGACACGCCCTCCCCGCCGGACTACCGGACGACATCGAAGAAAAGAAAAAGACCGCCCGCGCCTGGTTCGAAATGCTGCGAAACGATATTTGCGCCCGCTTCGAAGCGCTCGAGGATGACGTGCAGGGTCCTCTTTCTGATCGAGCGCCGGGTCGGTTTGACCAGACGCCCTGGTATCGCGACGACGGCAAGGGTGGCGGCGGCGTTATGTCGATGATGAGCGGACGGGTGTTCGAAAAAGTGGGTGTGCACGTTTCCACGGTCTATGGCGAATTCTCGGAGGAATTTCGCGCCCAGATGCCGGGAGGCAACGAGGACCCGCGGTTCTGGGCCTCTGGCATTTCCCTGATCGCCCATCCGCACAATCCGCATGTGCCGACCGTACACATGAACACCCGTCAGGTTATCACCACCCGTCAATGGTTTGGCGGTGGCGCCGATCTGACCCCCGTTCTCAACAACCGAAGGCTTCAAAGCGATCCCGACTCGGTGATGTTCCACCGTGCCATGCAAAAAGCCTGCGACGATCACCGCATCGCCGACTACGATGAGTTCAAGGCATGGTGCGACGACTACTTTTACCTGCCGCATCGCGATGAACCGCGCGGTATCGGGGGTATCTTCGTTGACTATCTGCACTCGCCGGTCGAGCGCGGTGGCTGGGAAGCAGACTTTGCCTTCATCAAGAGCATCGGTCAGGAATTTGCCGAGGTTTACCCGAAAATCGTGCGCGGAAATTTCGAAAAGCCCTGGACCGAATCCGAGCGCGAAGAGCAACTTGTAAGACGCGGTCGATATGTGGAATTCAACCTGTTGCATGACCGCGGAACTATTTTTGGTCTGAAAACAGGAGGCAATGTGAATTCAATCCTGTCGAGCCTGCCGCCGGTCGTGAAATTTCCGTAAGTCTGGTGAGCCGGGTCAGCCCAGCAGTTCTTCCCGACTCAAGGTGAAACCGCTCTCAACCCAACGCTCTTCAATTTTCTTCAGTTTTTCTGATACTTCCGGCCCCGGCCGAACATCTTGATTCAGGATATCTTGCCCCCGAACCGGAAGTTTCGGGCGGTGCCAACGATCTGACTGCTTAAGCAGCCTGCCAAATTTCTTGGCCAGTTTGACATTGTCTCGCGCTGCCTCCTGCGACATCGCGAGGCGAAGCCGATCTGTTATGCCAGCCTGTGAACCGCGGTACAGCAACTTGGCCAGTTCCGCCTTCGATGTGTCAGCGGGCGGCACGACGCTTTCTGCCCAGTCCGTCAGCCGGTTGCGCACCTTGTTGGGAAGCTTGAGCCGATCGCAAAGCTCCTCGATACGGTCGGCCTGAGGCGGCAATATCGCCATAAGCCTCAAGAGTGCATCAGGTTCCCAGCCCTGCTCTGAGCCGGTCTCAACAACGCCAGGCAGTGCGTCAATGCCCCATTTCTCGCTTTCCGGTAAAACAGCGCCCAGAACGCCGGTGGTCCGCATCCAGAGCACAGCGCGAGAAGGATCGGGCGCAGCAAGCATCTTACTCAGCTCTTGCCAGATTCGCTCGGCAGAGAGTTGCGAAAGACCATGCTTCAAACGCGTACACGCCTTTAGGCCATCAGCATCGGGGCGAAACGAGCCGTACCAGGCGAAAAATCGAAAAAACCGCAAAATGCGCAGATAGTCTTCGCGAATGCGTTGTTCCGCGTTGTCGATAAACCGAATTCGACGCGCCTGAAGATCTTCGAGGCCATCCAGCGGATCAAAGACCACACCATCCGCGTCAACGTACAAGGCATTCATCGTAAAGTCGCGGCGGCGGGCATCCTGCTCCCAATCCCGACCATAGAGCACTGTTGCACGACGGCCGTCTGTATCAACGTCCGCCCGCAGTGTGGTTACTTCGTAAGCGTCTTCCCCGAGAACGGCTGTAACGGTGCCGTGCTCAATACCGGTCGGCACGGCCTTGTGGCCCGCTGCCTTCAACCTTGAGATCACGTCACGAGGAACCAGCGTGGTCGAGATATCGACATCATTGACCGGTTCTCCCAGCAGTCCGTTGCGCACAGCTCCTCCATTGACGCGCGCCTCTTCTCCTCCTTCTGACAACAGCGCCAGCAGATCTCGCAGAGACGGTTCCCTGAGCCACGGTTGATCGATTTCAGGTGCCATAGAGCCGCTCCTGAACCATGCGGATAATTCCTGCCGTTACCCCCCAAATGCGGCGTTCCTTGCCTCCCTCCTCGTAAGGAATGGCATAAAAGAATATCTCGCGTTCGCCCCAAAAGCGGCTGTTAATGGTGTGTTTTTCCTGGCTCATCAGGTGTCGCAACGGCACCTCGAACGTGTCGGCGACCTCGTCGGGATTGATTGACAGATCGGGATCACCCTCGATGACGCCGACCACAGGCGTAATGTGGTAACCGGATCCTGAATAGTAGGGACCAAATGCTCCAAGCACGTCAATCCGGCCGAGCTTCAAACCGACTTCTTCGTCTGCCTCCCTTAGTGCAGCTTCGACTTCGGATTCACCGGCGTCGATTTTGCCGCCGGGAAAAGCGACCTGACCGCTGTGGCTCGACAGATGTTCCGTTCGCTGGGTCAACAGGACGCTTGCCTCATCGCCTCGGTCGATGACCGGAATGAGGACAGCTGCGCGCTTCAAATCTTCGACCTTCACACGTTCCTTGAAATCTGGATTTAGTGCCATATCGCCGCCGATGGCTGCGAGAATGTCCGCGCGACTCCGAAACCGCTCCTCGACACGGGCACGGAACGCAGACGCGCTGTAGGGGTCTGTGCTCAAATCCAGCAAGTCAGGCGCTCAGCTTGGCGAGTTTGTCCGCGGGCATAACCGGAAATACATGGCCCTTCGAGCGCAGGGCAAACATTTTTGTTCCATCAACCTCGATTTCCTCTCCATGGGAGATAAGCTCGTACATCACCGGTCGCGCCAGCAAGGCTTCAAGACGCCCCCGGACAAGCACGTAAGGCTTCAACTGGTCGGTCTCCCCGATGATTTCAAAATGCAGGGGATTGTCGGCTCCGGCCTCCACCATGTCGCCAACATTGGTTCGGAAGGTCAGCACCTGAGATTCGCCAATGCCTGATGCATTCATCTCCACTGCGACAAAAGGGGCGTCCTCAACTGTGATGCCGACTTTTTCCACAGGCGTTACGAGATAGGTTTTTCCGTCCTCATCCTTGCGTAGAACCGTCGAGAAGAGGCGCACCAGGGGCTGACGTCCAATGGGTGTGCCCATGTAGAACCATGTGCCGTCGCGTTTGATTTGAATGTCGAGGTCGCCACAAAACTCCGGATTCCACTTGTCGACCGGCGGCAATCCCTCGCCCGCGTGGTTGGCGCGGGAAACGAGCGCCTCGAGCGCTACGGTCGGGCTTTCAGGTTTGTCTGACTTTTTTGTCATGTTTGTTTCCATAAACCAGCCGCAAAGTGGGCGCAGTGACGAAATAGTGTGTTCTGCAGCGCTTGTCAGCAGTACACTTGAACGCACATGATTAAGGTGCCGCTTGCGCACCACCGTTTCTGCAAGCAAAACTAGCATTCCAGATCAGCCCGGAACAACTCCATGAGCGATATGAGCAAAACACCCGCACCCGACGACAAGGCCATCGTTGCCGAGGCAGAGGCCGCCGTTGAACGGATCGGCAAGGCGCGTAACGAGATCGACAAGGTCATATTCGGCCAGGAGGAGGTTATTGAACGGTCGCTGGTGACCATTTTTGCCGGCGGTCATGCGCTGCTGGTTGGCGTTCCAGGGCTTGCGAAAACAAAACTGGTGGAAACGCTTGGGACCGTGCTCGGTTTGAATGCAAGCCGCATTCAGTTCACTCCCGATCTTATGCCTTCGGATATTCTTGGCTCCGAGATCCTCGATCAGGACAAAGCAGGTAAACGCTCTTTCCGATTCGTGAAGGGGCCAATCTTTGCGCAATTGCTCATGGCAGACGAGATAAACCGGGCCAGCCCCAGAACCCAGTCCGCGCTGCTGCAGTCGATGCAGGAATACCATGTGACGATTGCCGGGGAACGACACGATCTGCCAGCTCCTTTTCATGTCCTGGCCACGCAGAACCCACTGGAACAGGAGGGCACCTACCCCCTGCCAGAAGCCCAACTTGATCGCTTTCTGATGCAGATCGATGTGGACTACCCCGAACTGGAGGCCGAAAAACGTATCCTGATGGAAACGACTGGTGGAGAGGAGGCGAGCCCGCAGCCGGCACTCGATGCAACTGGGCTTACAGATATCCAGGCTCTTGTGCGGCGAATGCCGGTCGGCGAATCGGTGGTTGAGGCCATTTTGGGCATCGTGCGTGCTGCGCGTCCTTCCGAGGAGCCAGGAAACGATGCCAGGCGTCACATTGCCTGGGGGCCGGGGCCCAGGGCAAGTCAGGCGCTCATGCTGACCGTAAGGGCCCGGGCGCTGTTGGACAGCAGACTGGCCCCCTCGGTTGATGATGTCCTTGCCCTCGCGGAGCCCGTTCTGCAGCATCGAATGGCGCTGAATTTTGCCGCCCGGGCGGAAGGCATCGGCGTGCGTCAGGTCATAGCGGAGCTCAAAAAGGCCTGGATGTGAGGCAATTCACTTGGCATTGAGTTTCGGAACAGTCGCAAACAAAGAGACCGGTAAGGGCGTTCTGGCGCGGGCGCGGGCGCGGGCCGCGTTGGTGCCTGACCTGCTGGTCGAGGCGCAGCGCATTTCCAACACCGTTGCCAGTGGTTGGCATGGCAGGCGCCGCCGCGGCATAGGTGATTCCTTCTGGCAGTTCCGACCTTATGATAAGGGCGAGAGCATGGCGCGGATTGACTGGCGCCGCACCGCGCGAGATGACGCGATCACCGTGCGTGACCAGGAATGGGAGGCAGCTCATACAGTCTGGGTTTGGGCCGACAACTCCCCATCCATGCTCTACAAGTCTGAAGCCGCCCAGGTTTCGAAGCAATCACGCAGTCTCGTTCTCGCACTGGCGCTTTGCGACGTCCTTGCCCGCAGTGGTGAACGCGTCGGCTGGCCCGGCGTCACTTCCGCTTTGTCCAACCGCAACGCGGCCGAGCGAATCGCGGCGCAGCTGGTGTTGTCGAAAGGTGTCGAAGATTCCTCCTTTCCGCCTTACGAGCACATGCGCAACCGGTCCGAACTGGTCATGATTTCTGACTTTCTGGATCCCATTGAGGACCTGCTTGATCGGATCAATACAATTGCTCGCCAGGGCGTGCGAGGCACCATGGTTCAGATTATTGATCCGGTCGAAGAACGGTTTCCATTTTTCGGAAGGACTGAGTTCAGCGACCCCGAAACCGGACAGAAGCTCGTCTATGGTCGAGCTGAAACTCTCGCCGAAGACTACGTCAATCTCTTCCAGGCGCGACAGGCCACCCTCGCTCAGGCGACAAAACGACTGGGCTGGCATCATATTGTGCACCACACCGATCAGCTGGCCTCAACAGCACTGGTGGCTGCACATACTCGATTGACAGGCGACTACGGAGCTGCCGCATGAGTGCTTTGGCTCTTTCTTTCGGATCGCCGTTGCTGTTGTTCGGCTTGCTGGCCCTGCCGATCATATGGTGGCTTTTGCGGCTGACTCCGCCGAAACCCAAGCAAGAAGTTTTTCCGCCAACTCGCATTCTGGAAGAAATTGCCAAACGCGAGGAGACTCCCGCCCACAGTCCCTGGTGGCTGACCCTCCTAAGACTGGCGATGATGGCGCTCATTATCCTGGCTCTGGCGGATCCCATTCGAAACGCCCAGGAGAAGCTGCTCGAGGCTGATGGACCGGTTCTGGTGGTACTCAACGATACTTGGGCTTCCGGTCCCGAATGGGAGGCCCGGCGCAGCAACGCCATACGTGTCGTCCAGGAGGCGGGAGAAGACGAGAGACCGGTCAGCGTCGTGTTTGTCAGCCAGGGTGCAAAGGGCGACTGGTCAACAGGTACTTCCGCTCAGGCAGAAGCGAAGCTCGCAGCAGCCGAACCAAAACCGGTACCTGCCTCATTTGCTCCATTGGCTGAAAAGCTCAAAAACAGCACGGATAATTTCGGAACCGTTGTCTGGTTTTCAACGGGCTTACAGGAATCCGGAACCTCACAGTTTGCCGAGGCGATCTCTGCTAAAGGGATCGGTGAGACCGTGTTTTACGATTCCGCCAGGACGCCGGTTGTGGTGACCGGCGTGAGCAATGAGCCCGATGCGCTGAAGGTTGAATTGGAACGCGCTGGCGGTAACGCCTCCGGACAGGTCACGGCTTATGATGTTCAGGGACGCTCGCTTTCGTCCACGGCATTTGAATTTGCCGGGACCGAAACAGAAGCCCAAGCGCGGTTTGTCCTGCCTGTTGAATTGCGCAACGAGATTGCCCGCGTGTCGATCGACAACGCCGAAACTGCTGGTGCTGTTCAGCTCCTGGATGAGCGTTTTCGCCGTCGAAAGGTTGGCTTGATCTCTGGCGGTAAGGCCGATGCCGCTGCACAACCCCTATTGTCGCCGCTTTACTACATTTCAAGAGCCCTGGCGCCATTCAGCGAGATTCGTGAAGCCAACGACGCCAATGTCATAGCCGCGGTTCCTGAGCTGATCAGCCAGCGTATTTCCACGTTGGTCCTGGCCGATATCGGGACGTTACCGGAAGACGCGCAAAAGCAGATTGATGATTGGGTTGGCAAGGGTGGTATGCTGGTGCGTTTTGCCGGGCCACGGCTCGCCGGTGCCGAAGAAGACTCACTCGTGCCGGTCGAATTGCGACGTGGCGGTCGAAGCCTCGGTGGCACATTGACCTGGGGAACGCCACAACCGCTGGCATCGTTCGAGCAGAATAGCCCATTCAGTGGGATCGAAGTGCCGCAGGATGTCGCCGTCACGAGGCAGGTGCTGGCTCAGCCTGGCATTGAACTGGCCGACAAGACCTGGGCAAGCCTGGCAGACGGAACTCCGCTGGTAACGGCCAGCAAACGTGGCGAAGGATGGATAGTTCTGTTCCACGTGACCGCCGATGCCAACTGGTCAAATTTGCCGCTGTCCGGCGCCTTTGTGGACATGTTGCGTCGCATCGTCGCTGTATCCAATGGTGCCATCAGCCTTGGCGAACCGACAAACAGCGCAGTGGGTTCGGCGGCGGCGGATGCCAGCACCACGGAGAGCACGTTGCCGCCGCTGCGTTCACTCGACGGGTTTGGAAACCTGGGCGCACCAGCTCCTGGCACCAAACCGTTGATCAGCAAGCCGCCGGAGATAGCCATGGCAAGCCTTGAAAATCCACCAGGACTTTATGGCACCAGCGATGCGTTTGTGGCCATCAATCTGTTCAATGGTCCTGCAAATCTGAAAACCTTTGATGCTGCCGTCTTGCCACCCAACAGCGTGCAGCGTGGCTATAGTGCAGAACAGCCCTATTCTTTCAAACCCTGGCTGCTGGGCCTGGCTCTCGTGCTGCTAACACTCGATTGCCTGGCTGTTTTGTGGATGGCTGGTGCCATGCGTTCCCGGCGGCTGGCGTCGACCACGGCCGCGGCTTTGCTCATGGTTGTTACGGCGCCCTTGCTGGTTGGCGAAAGCCATGCCCAGAGTTCGTTGCCGGATTTCGAAAACACGTTCAAAACGCGGCTTGCATATGTGATAACCGGAGACAGCGCCCTCGATTCCACCAGTCGCAAGGGTCTTATTGGTCTGACCCAGTTTATTGCTTCGCGCACTGCGCTTGAACCTGGTCAACCTGTGGGCATCGACGTGGCAACAGACGAACTTGCGTTTTATCCACTGCTATACTGGCCCATCAGCGACAGTTCCAAAATCCCGGAAGCCGCCACTATGGGTCGCATCGACGCCTTCATGAAAAAAGGCGGTAGCGTTCTTTTCGACACGCGCGATCAGCTTTCCGGCGGATTTGGGGGTACACAGGTCAGCGCTGCGACTCAACGCCTGCGACTGATCCTGTCCTCCCTGGACATTCCCCCACTTGAACCGGTTCCTAACAATCACGTACTGACGAGGGCCTTTTACCTTCTGGACGTCTTTCCGGGCCGATATCTGAACGGCCAGTTGTGGGTCGAAACGTCGGAACGCCAGGAAGACGACGCCAACCGTCCTGCCCGTCAAGGCGACGGTGTTTCGTCGATCCTGATAACGTCAAACGATTTTGCCGGTGCCTGGGCCATCGAGCCATCTGGCGCTCCGAGCCTGCCGATTGTTCCACCAAATGTGACCCAGCGCACCTATGCCTACCGAACTGGTGTCAACATTGTCATGTACACGCTCACTGGCAACTATAAGTCCGATCAGGTTCACGTCCCGGCGCTTCTTGAAAGACTTGGTCAATGACCGGCTGGACGATCAGTTTTGCACCACTCTTGCCGTGGGTCGCAATTGCGGCTTTGACCGTTCTTGCTGGGATGCTGTCGATCTACGGTCTCGTTCGCGGCGTACGCGGATCAGTGCTAAGGCTGGTGGCATGGACGATGCTGGCAATGGCTCTGGCCAACCCTTCTTTGCTTCAGGAAGACCGTGAACCCCTTAAAACCATAGTCGCGGTGGTAACCGACGAGTCCGATAGCCAAAAGCTGGACCAGCGCGACATTCAAACAGAAAACGCACGCAAAGAACTGGTCGAGCGCCTGGGCAAGTTCAGCCAGTTCGAGGTTCGCGAGGTGCGGGCGCGAAATGGCGGGGCAGAAACGGGCGACGCATCAACAGCGCTTTTTGGTGCGTTGAACAGCGCCATCCAAGACGTGCCACCAGAGCAGATTGGCGGCGCCAT
This sequence comes from uncultured Rhizobiaceae group bacterium, assembly GCA_938044775.1. Lineage (GTDB taxonomy): Bacteria > Pseudomonadota > Alphaproteobacteria > Rhizobiales > Rhizobiaceae > Pseudahrensia. Next base: position 2,734 of record CALIOE010000001.1, on the reverse strand, counting down.
CCTGCTTACTGACGGTCAGGTGCATGACATACCCGGCCGGGCTGAAGCTCTGGGCTTTACTGCCCCCCTGCACGCCCTGATCACCGGGTCTGAGGAAGACAAAGACAGGCGTGTCGTGATCCGGAAGGCACCCCGGTTCGGTATCGTTGGCACCAGTCAGGAGATCATCTACACGGTGCTCGACAAAAAGATTGACGACGATAGCCCGGTGGATGTTCGCGTATCCCTGGATGGTGAACTGATATCAATCGAACAGGTGGTGCCCGGACAAGAGACCAGTTTTTTCTTTGAAGTTCCCCATGGCGGCAAGAATGTAGTCGAATTTCAAACCGACAGGGTCGAGGGAGAACTCACCGAAGTCAACAACCGGGCTTTCACCGTGATGGACGGGATCCGGGAGAACTTGCGGGTTCTGCTGGTTTCGGGCGAACCGCACGCCGGCGAACGCACCTGGCGCAACCTGTTGAAGTCCGATGCGTCGGTAGACCTTGTCCATTTCACCATTCTTCGCCCTCCGGAAAAACAGGATGGAACACCAATCAATCAGTTGTCGCTGATCGCTTTTCCGACACGGGAGTTGTTCATCGAGAAAGTCGATGAATTTGACTTGATCATCTTTGACCGCTACCAGCGCCGCGGCGTTCTTCCGGTTCTGTATTTCGACAACATCGCGCGATACGTGAAAGACGGCGGCGCCATTCTGATCGCCGCCGGACCCGAACATGCCGACATCAGCAGTGTGCATCGAACACCGCTTTCGGCTGTTCTTCCGGTTGAGCCTACAGGCACCGTCGAAGAAGCACCCTTCCGCCCTCAGATCTCGGAAGCCGGGCGGCGCCATCCGGTCACCAGGGGCCTTGAAGGTTTGCGAGACCGCGATTCAGAGCAGCCCCCGGATTGGAGCCGCTGGTTCAGGCTCGTAAACGGCACGACATTACAGGGCGATTCCATTATGGAGGCCGACAGCGGCAAGCCGCTGCTTGTGCTTGACCGTCCCGGCAAAGGCCGTATTGCGGTGTTAATGTCGGATCATGTTTGGCTGTGGGCCCGCGGATTTGAGGGCGGCGGACCACATACTCAATTGCTGCGACGCCTTGGGCATTGGCTCATGAAGGAACCGGAACTCGATGAGGAAGCGCTTCGGGCGGAAGCGGTAGGCAACAGGCTGGTGATCGAGCGCCAGACAATGGAAGACGAGGCCGGCCAGGCAAACGTGATCACCCCAACCGGAGAGAACATTGTGCTCGAACTCGAAGACGATGGCGACGGCATATTCACCGCAGAGTACGAAGCAAAAACCCTTGGCCTCTTCCGGGTTGCGAACGGAGACCTGACAGCACTGGCCAGCGTCGGACCAGCAAATCCTCGCGAATATGCCGAGATCGTCTCCACGACCGAAAAGCTTTCGCCGCTTGTTGAGGCGACAAACGGCCTGGTCGCGCGGCTGGGTAAACAGGATGCTGCCCGCAACCTCCCGCGCATTGTACCGGTTCGCCAAACCGGCTCGGCATCCGGCAGTGACTGGATGGGATTGAGGACGACCGGAGCAAGCGTTCTCAAGGGTGTTGTGCAGCTTCCGCTACTGGCAGGGTTCCTTGGCCTTGGCTTGTTGCTTATGGCCTTTGCAGCCATGTGGGCACGCGAAGGACGCTAGGCCAAAATTCTGGAAGCCGGACCGGAATGCTTTCCCAGCGCCCCGGATTTGAGTTCACAGGCCAGAACACGCATTGGGTCGGCGGGCCGTGGCATTGTAATCTGGCCCGGTGGTATCTGTTCAAAGCCAAAGGGCGCATAGTACGCCAGGTCACCAACCAGCATGACCACGGATTCTCCGCCATGCTCGGCGATCTGCCGGGCGGCATCGACTGACGTCCGCATCAGCGCTTTACCAATCCCCAGATTGGCGCAGTCGCTCAGGACACCGAGCGGACCCAGCATCAGCGCGGTCTGATCACCCCACAGAATGCGGGTCTGACGGACCGAGCCAACGAGCTTGCCATCCCGCTCAGCAACGAATGAGAGGGCGATTTCAGGAGACACGTTCTCGCGCAGGGCATAGGCAGCCCGGGCTTTGGAACCCGGTCCGAAGACCATTTGGACGAGAGTATCGATGGCTGTGGCGTCAGCGGTCCGTTCGGGCCGAATGGAGAAGTTTGGCGATGTCATGAGAATTTCCGGGAAACAGAGGCAAAAAGGCCAAATTTTGCAGTTGGCAGGCGAATCTACGCCCGCAGCCTCACGCCCGGGCGGTTCAGGAAATTCGTCGTCGCGGGTTTGGCGCAAACATCAGCGGGTCTCCGTTTCGCGCGGGAATTATCACGCAACTGTTCTGCGGTCCAGTCTTTTGTCGCTTGCGGTACTCCGGTCAAGTGCTTAGCTGATACAGACATTCAGACAGGAAATACAGATTATGGGACTACTTGTTGAGGGTGTATGGAGAGACCAGTGGTACAGCACCAAGGATTCCGGTGGCAAATTTGTTCGCAATGATGCCGGGTTCCGCAACTGGGTGACTGCTGACGGCAGCGCCGGTCCGACAGGCGAAGGTGGATTCAAGGCCGAGGCCAACCGGTACCATCTCTATATCTCCCATGCTTGCCCGTGGGCCAATCGTGCTGCCATTTTCAGAAAGCTTAAAGGCCTCGAAGAGGCGATCAGCCAATCAGTGGTCGATCACTTCATGGGGGCGGAAGGCTGGACATTTGATGGCGAAAGCGATGGCTCCACCAAAGAT